>DATEXK010000367.1:0-2334 GCA_035257065.1 Gaiellaceae bacterium
CGAGCTGGGCTGCGCGGAGGTTGACCTCGCGCCCGCGCCCGGCGAGCGGCCCGTCGGCGAGCCGTGGCGCCGTGGCACCGAACGTGCACGTGAGCACGAGGTCGGAGCCCGCGTCGAGAAAGCGCCGGTGCAGGGCGCGCACGTTGTCGGGCGCGTCGAAGACCCACTCCTCGGGCGCGACTCCCGGCTCGATGCCCATGTTCTGGTAGTTCGTGCCGGTCGCACCGTCCGCGAGCAGGACGGGACGTGAGGCGAGCAGGTCGACGAACGACGACATCGCGGCAGCGTAGTTGCACCGGGTATGCCGAAGGCTAGGAGCGGACCGCGTCCGACAGCGCCAGCTGCCCGCCGTGCGCGACCTGGCCGCCGTCGACGACGATCTCCGCACCATTGATGAACGACGACTCGTCAGAGATCAGGAAGACGACGAGTGGAGCGACTTCCTCCGGTTGCCCCACACGCCCGAGGGGTGTCTGCGCGATGTTCGCGTCCTTGAAGGCCGGTGGGGCGGACGCCGTCATCGGCGTCTCGATATAGCCGGGAAAGATCGTGTTGACGCGGATGCCGCGTGGCCCGAGCTCGGCGCTCGCGACCCGAGAAAGGCCGCGGACGCCCCATTTGCTGACGGTGTAGGCGACACCGTGGTAGCCGGTGAGACCGGCGATGGAGCTGACGTTCACGATCGAGCCGCCGTTCTGCATGAGCGCCGACGCGGTCTGGACACCGAGCAGCGTTCCCGTCAGGTTGATCCCCATCACCCGTTCCCAATCCGGGAGCTCGATCTCGTCAAGGCGTGCGCGGAAGGGAATACCGGCGTTGTTGACGAGCCCGTCGAGCCGGCCGTGGGTGTCGGCGATCCAGGTACGGAGGGCGGCCCAGTCCGGCGGTGCCGAGACGTCGAGCCGGCGGTACTCGATGCCTGCGTCGAGCTCGGGTGCTCCGTCGGCGATGTCCGTCGCGACGACGATCGCGCCCTCACGGGCGAGCGCGTTCGCCTCCGCGGCACCCTGCCCTCCGGCGGCTCCCGTGACGACCACGACCTTGCCCTCGACTCTGCCCATCCGCCGCATTGAACCAGCGTCGGGAAGCTCGTGCGCTACGCGAACGCGTAGTACGGTGCCGCAATGACAACGAATGAGAAGCCCCAGGTCGATGTGCCGGCGGATGCGCAGCCGCCGGCGGAGCTCGTGCTCGAGGACCTCGCCGTCGGCGAGGGAGAAGAGGCCGTTCCCGGGCGGCAGGTCGACGTCCACTACGTCGGCGTCGCGTGGTCGACCGGCGAGCAGTTCGACGCCTCGTGGGATCGCGGCGGCACGTTCAGCTTCGGCCTCGGTGAGGGCCGGGTGATCAAGGGCTGGGACCAGGGTGTCGCAGGCATGAAGGTCGGCGGTCGCCGCCGGCTGACGATTCCACCGGAGCTCGGCTACGGCGAGCGCGGCGCCGGCGGGGCGATCGGCCCCGGTGAGACGCTCATCTTCGTGGTCGATCTGCTCGGCGTTCGCTGACGAGCGCCGCCCGCGGGCGGAGTTGCGGGTTTCCCACAGCGGGTCGGCATCGTTCTTCGGATGCGGCCGCAGGAGAGCGCGGTGAACGATGTCCGCAGCCGCATTCGCGGCTGGTGACGTTGAGGGAAGGAGTGTCATGGCAACGATCGAGAAGAGCGCGCTCTTCTCCGCTCCGGGACAGACCGACAGTCCCGTCGAGCTGAAGTCACGCTACGAGAACTTCATCGGCGGCCACTGGGTCGCACCGGTGGAGGGCGAGTACTCCGCGAACGTGACGCCCGCGACGGGCGAGCCGTTTACGGAGGTTCCACGCTCGACACCGGAGGACGTCGACCTCGCGCTGGACGCCGCGCACGCCGCAAAGGACGCCTGGGGCGAAGCCTCGACGACGGAGCGCTCGCGCGTCCTGAACAAGGTCGCGGACGCGATCGAGGAGCACCTCGAGATGCTGGCCGTCGCCGAGAGCTGGGAGAACGGGAAACCGGTCCGCGAGACGCTCGCGGCAGACATCCCGCTGGCAGCCGACCACTTCCGCTACTTCGCCTCGGTGATCCGCGGCGAAGAGGGAGCGATCTCCGAGATCGACAAGAACACCGTCGCCTACCACTTCAGGGAGCCGCTCGGTGTCGTCGGTCAGATCATCCCGTTCAACTTCCCGATCCTGATGGCGGCCTGGAAGCTGGCGCCGGCGCTGGCGGCGGGGAACTGCACGGTGCTCAAGCCCGCGAGCCCGACGCCGTGGTCGATCCTCAAGCTGATGGAGCTGATCGAGGACATCGTCCCCGAAGGAGTCATCAACGTCGTCAATGGCCCGGGTGCAGAGATCGGG
>DATEXK010000368.1:0-3822 GCA_035257065.1 Gaiellaceae bacterium
TCGAGACATCGATCCCGGAGCCGCCGGACGACACCTGGCCGCTCTTCTTCCACGAGGCGGCCGAATCGCACCGCACGACGTTCCCGTCACGTGCCGACGAGTACGGCGCGAACGTGCGCGCAAAGCTCGAGCACGCGCAGACGGTCGACCCCGCAGAGGTCGAGCGAGCCCGCGAGTCGGTGCGCCGCTGGCGCGAGTACCAGCCGGAGGTCGACCTCTACGTCGCGCCGGCGCTCGGCGTCGAGCTTCCGCCGGAGGACTGCGACGAGCTCGCGATCCGGATCGCCGCGACGGCGTTCCTGCGTCCGTTCAACGTGCTCGGCTGGGCCGGTCTCGCGATCGGAGACCTGCAGCTCGTCGCGCCGGCGGACGAGGTCGTGCTCGCGGCCGGGCTCGCGTGGGAGCGCGCGGCGCGCTGACACCGGTCTTCCTCGAGTGGAGAGCGATGCCACTTGCCGTGTGAAAGACTGCTGCCGTGGGCGCCGTGCGGATCAATCACGTCAGCATCGCGGCGCGCGATCTCGAGGAGTCGGTGCGGTTCTACGAGGAGGTCTTCGCGATGGAGCGGATTCCGTCGCCGACCTTCGACCTGCCGGTGCAGTGGCTTAAGGTCGGCGACCTGCAGCTCCATCTCTTCACCTACGACGGCCCGGCGCCCGCCCGCCACCACCTTGGGATCACGGTCGACGACTTCGACGCGGCGTACGAGGCCGTGAAAGGGCGGACGTCCGACATCGCAGGCTGGCAGCTCGTCGAGCTCCCCTCAGGGCAGGTGCAGCTCTACTTCCGCGACCCGAGCGACAACCTCGTCGAGCTGAACTGGCCTGACGCCGACACCCTCGACCGGTCGCGCTATCCCGAGCTGCAACGGCTCGCCGATCACATTCCACAGAAGCCCGACGCGGCAGACGCCGTCCTCTTCGTCTAGTCGGTCAACTGAACACTGACAACGCTCGGCGTCCGGACGCGGAGACAGGTCGCGGAGAGCCACGTCCGGCGACTGTCACCGGACGTGGCTGTGTGGGTCAGGCGAGGTGCGCGTACGCGGGGAGCGTCAGGAACTCGACGAACTCGTCGCCCGTCGCGACCTGCTCGAACAGCTCTCGCGCCTCGTCGTAGCCGTCGCCGAGCTTCGCGACCTCTTCGTCGGTGATGCGCGCGACGTCCTCACGCGTGACCTTGCCGTGATGGAGCCACTGCCACACCTGCGAGCGTGAGATCTCCGACGTCGC
Source organism: Gaiellaceae bacterium (assembly GCA_035257065.1). Taxonomy (GTDB): domain Bacteria; phylum Actinomycetota; class Thermoleophilia; order Gaiellales; family Gaiellaceae; genus Palsa-739. The sequence continues at coordinate 1,233 of DATEXK010000368.1, forward strand.
GGCGTCCTCCATCAGGTTGAAGATCGCGACGGCGCCGGCACCCTGCAGCCACGCGGCGAGGTACTGGATGCCGACGGAGATGTCATTGCGCAGCCCGTCCTCGGTGATCTCGCCCGGCGTCGCCGCGACGTTCAACAGGTCGGCCGCCTTGACGTCGACGTCCGGGCGCAGCACGCCGAGCTGGTTCGGGAAAGCGCCGAGCACGTCGTCGAAGATCTCCATCGCCACCGGCACGAGATCCGGATGGGCGACCCACGTTCCGTCATAGCCCTGCCCCGCCTCGCGCTCCTTGTCCTCGCGCACCTTCGCCAGCGCAATCGCGTTCACCTCGGCGTCGCGGCGCGACGGGATGAACGCCGCCATGCCGCCGATCGCATGCGCACCACGGCGGTGGCACGTCTTCACAAGCAACTCGGCGTACGAGCGCATGAACGGCGTCCCCATGCCGACCGAGTTACGGTCGGGCAGCACGAACTCGGGGCGGTGCCCGAGCTTCTTGATCACGCTGAAGAGGTAGTCCCACCTGCCCGCGTTGAGACCGGTCGCGTGCGGCCCGAGCTCGTAGAGGATCTCGTCCATCTCGAACGCCGCGAGGATGGTCTCGATCAGCACCGTCGCGCGCACGGTGCCGCGCGGAATTCCCAGCGTGTCCTGCGCCAGCTCGAAGACGCGGTTCCAAAGCCGCGCCTCGCGATGCGACTCGAGCTTCGGCAGGTAGAAGTACGGTCCGCTGCCGATGCCCTTCAGCCGCTCGTGGTTGCGGAACAGATAGAGGCCGAAATCGAAGAGCGACGCGGACATGGGCGCGCCGTCGACCTCGAAGTGACGCTCGACCATGTGCCAGCCGCGCGGCCGCACGAGCAGCGTCGCCACCTGGTCGTTCAGCTCGTAGACCTTGTCGTTCTGCTCGAGGCGGATCGTGCGGTCGATCGCGTCGGAGAGATTGCGCTGTCCGTCGATCATGTTCTCCCACGTCGGCGAGTTCGCATCCTCGAAGTCGCTCATGAAGACCTTCGCGCCGCAGTTCAGCGCGTTGATCACCATCTTTCGATCCGTGGGGCCCGTGATCTCGACACGGCGGTCGTCCAGACCGGCGGGCGCCGGCGGCACGCGCCAGTCGCCCTCGCGCACGCTGCGCGTCTCGTCGAGGAAGGCGGGCAGCTCGCCGTCGCGCAACCGCTGCGCACGCGCACCACGGGCGGCAAGGATCTCCTCGCGCCCGGCGCCGAGCTCGCGCTGCAACAGCTGCAGGAACTCGATCGCATCAGGGGTCAGAACGTCGTCAGCACTCATCGGCGGGCCTCCTGGAGAAGCTGGTCGGGGGAAAGCCCGCGAATGGACGCATCCACGAGCTCGATCGGGTGGAACGCAGGCGTCGGGCGGCCTGCGCGACGGAGCGCCGCCGTCACCTGCACGAGGCAGCCGGGGTTGCCGCTCGCATATGCATCGGGCTCGGTGGCGAGCACGTGCGCGGCCTTCCGGTCGCCGAGCTCGGCCGCGGCCGCCGGCTGCACGATGTTGTAGATCCCTGCACTACCGCAGCAGATCTCCTGCTCGGCCGGTTCGAGCCGCTCGAGGCCCGGTATTGCGTCGAGCATCGACCGCGGCTCCGTCGAGACGCCCTGCGCATGGCGCAGATGGCAGGAATCCTGAAACGCGACGCGCAGCGGCAACGGATGCCGTTCGGCGTGCGGCGTCCCGAGCAGCTCCGAGACATCGACGACGTTCGGCACACCGCGATCCTTCAGATGCGATCCGCAGCCCGCGGCGTTCGTCACGATGTAGTCGTAGCCGTCGAGCGCACGCGAGAGCTCTTGCGCCTTCGCCACTCCGTCGTCGAGCCGTCCGGCGTGCGCGTGCAACGCACCGCAACAACGCTGCGCGCGCGGGACGTGCACGTCATAGCCCTCCGCCTGTAGCACGCGCGCCGTCGCCACGTTCACATCGCCGAAGACGACGCTCGCAACGCAGCCCACCATCAACGCGACCTTCGGGCCGTCGCCGGGCAAGTGCTCGGGCGGCCACTCCGGCGCCGACCACGGGGGCGCGATTCGTTTCAGAGGAGCGAGCGGGCCCGGCGCGGGAAGCTTGCGAAGCACGAGCGCCGCACGCAGACGCCGACGATGTGGGATGACCGCAAAGATTCCAGCGCGGACGAGGCGCTCGGCCGGCCCGCGCGTGTGGTGCTTCTCGACGTAGTCGCGCGTCTGCTCGATCAGCCGGTCGTACTGCACGCCCGAGGGGCACGAGCTGACGCAGGCCATACAGCCGAGACAGCGATCGAAATGCTCGACGACGGTGTCGCTCAGCGAGATCGAGCCGTCGACGAGCCCCTGCATGAGATAGATCCGCCCGCGCGGCGAGTCCATCTCCTCGTGCCACAGGGAATACGTCGGGCACGTCGGCAGACAGAAGCCGCAGTGGACGCAGTCGGCGATCAGCTCGGGCTGCACATGCTCTCCCGCACGCGCTCCGCCAGCGCGCTCCATCGAGGCTCGCGCGCCTCCGCGACGTACGCGACCCGCGGACCGGGGCGTACGAGCGGCGCCGCGCCGCCGTCCCAGCGGACGCGGCCCGGCAGCGAGGCCTG
>DATEXK010000369.1:0-9550 GCA_035257065.1 Gaiellaceae bacterium
ACGGCCGCGAGCTGCGCGGCGACCGCCTGCTCGTCGCCACCGGGCGACGCCCGCGCGTCGACGGGATCGGACTGGAGACGGTCGGCATCGAAGCAGACGCGCGCGGCATCCCCGTCGATGCGCAGCTGCGCGCCGGCGAGCGCCTGTGGGCGGTCGGCGACGTCACCGGCATCTGGCCGCTGACCCACGTCGGCAAGTACCAGGGCGAGGTGGTCGCGTCCAACATCCTCGGCGAGCCGCGCGAGGCCCACTACGAGGCGGTGCCGCGCGTGGTCTACACGGACCCGCAGGCGGCCTCGGTGGGTGAGGCCGAAGCCCGCTTCAGCGCGACCGCCCCCGTCTCGGAGGTGGCCAAGACCGCCACGTACACGCACGCCTACGCCGACGACAACGGCTTCCTGACGTTGCTCAGCGACGGCGAGCGGCTGACCGGCGCCTACGCGCTCGGCCCCGAGGCCGGCGAGTGGCTGCAACAGGCCACGCTGGCGATCCGCGCCCGCGTGCCGCTCGACGTGTTGCGCGACACCATCCAGCCGTTCCCCACGTTCTCGGAGATCTACGTCGCCGCGTTGAAAGCGCTGCGCAGCGAGATCACGGCCGCGGGCTGAACGTTGATCGAGCGAGAGGGAGAGGCGCGCAGGGGCCGCCTCTCCCCTCGCTCGGACCGTTTCTGCGTTACGACCCGCAGCAGCTGATACATGGCGCTTGATCGGCTCGGAACACAACGTCGGTTTCTACTGATTTCAGCGTGTGGTAGGGCCGCGGCGTGGGCCGGGTCCGGCGCCGGAGGTTGCGCGACGCGAGCTCCTAGTCGAGCGAAGTCTTCGACTGGAGCGCATTCAAGAAGTCCGCCATGTACGCGAACGCCTGCGCGGGCGAGAGCTTCGACTCGATTGTCGTGACGTACCGCGCCATACATCGATTCTAGGCGTCTGCAGGGTCTTCCCTGACCCACCCTCGACAGCCGAGCGATACTGGGTTCGCAATGGACCCAGGACAGCTCGTGCCTACGAGCGCTCATTCGCGGTTCATCCTGGAACGCTGAGATATGACCGTGCGCCCACCCCAGGCCAAGCGAGCTGCGTTGTGAAACGAGCTGACCGCACGAGCGTTTCGCCACGAATGGCGGCCGGCCGGGACACCGCCGCGCTCCCTGCGCCCCCCGAGCAGCAACGGCGAATCGCACAACGCAAGCGGCGCAGACGCACCATTCGCAGGCGGCGCACGCTCGCGCTCCTGCTCATACTGCTCGCGCCGGTGCTCTATTCATACGTCACGACCGTGACCAGGCCGTCGAGTCTGCCCTTGGGTATCCGGAGCGTCGAGTGGCTGAGAACCCATCACGGGGCGTGGCTCGTGAACAGGACCGAGCGGATCTACTACCAGTGGAATGCGCCGGCCAAGGGAGGCCCGACGCTGAAGACGCTTCCGCAGGTCGGCACGAAGCCCGTGCGCATTCGTGTGCGTCGACAGGTGTATCGGCCGAAAGCGCTCGCCCCGATCCTCCGGCCTCGCCTCTCAGGCGAGGGCGTCTGGCTGTCGACCGGGAGAGTGGTCAACGGTGCGCCGCCCGTCCTCGTCACCAGCTTCCGTTCCGAAGCCGCCTATCCGCGCATCGTCGCCTATGTCGCCTGGTTCGATCACACGCGCACTCAACTTGCTCTGTATCCCGGCAGGTACGAGCCGCCGCATGCAACGCCGCGAGGGCCGATGGAAGTGCCGCATAGTCAACGCTGGCGGCTTCTGTCGACGTTCAACAGCGGCTTCCTGAATCGCGACAGCCACGGCGGGTTCTTCGTCAACGGCAATACCGCCGCGCCGCTGCGACAGGGGCAAGGGACCGTGGTCGCCTACAAGAGCGGTCGCGTCGACGTCGTTTCCTGGGCCGGCGGGCCAACGCCGCCGAGCAACGTCGTCCTGGCTCAGCAGAACTTGCCGCTCATCGTCGCTCACGGCAAGCCGAATCCGCTGCTCTCCGACGGATCACTCTGGGGAAGCACGCTCGGGAACGCCGTGCGCGTCTGGCGATCGGGTATCGGGATCGACCGGCACGGAAACCTCATCTACGCCGCCGCGAACGACCAGACGGCTGCGAGCCTTGCCGACATCCTGATCCACGTGGGCGTCGTTCGTGCGATCGAGCTGGACATCAACGCCGAGTGGCCGAGCCTCATCACGTACGGACGCGGCGGCGTGGGCTACGCGACCAAGGTGGTGCCGAACAACCAGCAGACGATCGGACGCTACCTCGTCCCGGACGATCGCGACTTCTTCGCGATCTACCGAAACATCGGCAAAACCGCATTGCGGCGCGTCCCGTTCGGCTGATCGTCACCTGCCGGCTCGAGCACGGCCGATCAAGCCATCGAACGGCGCCCAGAAGACAGCCTGTGCGATCGGGTCGGAGCGCTGGGCGGAGTCGTGGTTCGCGACGAATCCGGGCCGGGAGTGGATGACGACATACCGCTTTCGCTCGCTCGGATGCCCACTCAGCCACCGCCAGAACGTGTCGGCGCCGCCGCTGCCCGCCGTCGTGTCGGCGTCACCGACGAACAGCTCGACATAGGTACGCGCCGAGAGCCGACCCGCCGGAAGCGCGCCGATCGGCCCGGCGGGAAAGATGCTGAGAATCGCGACGGGAGCGGGCACGCCCCAGCTGCGAGCCGAGGCCGCGTAATAGAAGACCGCGCTTCCACCGAACGACTTGCCGACCGCGACAACGGGGACGTGGATCGCGCGCACGAGCCGGAAGGCGCTCTCCACTCCCGCCTGGAAGGCAGCGAGAGCCGAGCTCGTCGAGTCGCCCGCTCCGACCCGATAGCGCGGATAGATCACGATCGAGCCGCCGGCGCGGAGATGCCTGACCCACGGCCCGAACCCTGAGGGAAACGGTGTGCTCCAGCCGTGGCCGAAGACGACGATGCTCTTCACCCGGCCGGTCGGCCGGAGAACCCACACCTCTCGGGCGCCGGCTCCGAGCCGGGTGACGGGCGGGCTCGAGCGCGCGGGACCGACGGCCAACACGCACGCGAGTGAAGCCAGCGCGGCGAAGGCCGCCAAGCCACGGTGAACGCGGCATCGGGCGAGCCCGGCCAAGTCACAAGCGTATCGTGGCCTTCAATCGTCCTTTCATAAAGGGCTGTTACGACTGGGTCATGCCAGCATCGCTCGAGTCGCGCTCTACCCCAACCGCCGGATCCCGCTTCGCCGGGCTTCGGCTCGGAATCGTCTGCCCGATGGCGAACGAGGCCTCGAGCGCGATCCCGTTTGTCGACGCCGTTCTGAGCCAGTGCGCTGACCGCGAGTTCGAGTCGGTGACGCTCTTCGTCATCCTCGACACCGTCTCGCAAGACGCCACGCAGGCGCTGCTCGAAGCGCACCAGCAGCACCAGCCGCAGCTCTCCGTGATCTGGGCGCCGGAGACGCGCGGCGTCGCAGATGCGTACGTTCGCGGCTACCGGGAGGCCCTCGCCGCCGGTTGCGACTGGATTCTCGAAATCGACGCCGGCTTCAGCCACGAGCCGTCCGACATACCCACGTTCCTGGAGGCCATGGCAGACGGCAGCGATTGCGTCTTCGGCAGCCGCTTCCGCGCCGGCGGGCAAAACCTCGGCACCTTCAGGAGACGCTTCATCAGCCGCGGAGGCACGGCGCTCACCAATCTCCTGCTCGGCACGAAGCTGACCGACATGACGAGCGGCTTCCAATTGTTCACGAGCGAAGCGCTGGACGCGGTGCTTGCGAAGGGGATCTCGTCGAAAGGACCGTTCTTCCAGACGGAGATCAAGACCCACTGCCGCAACCTCCGGATCGCGGAGGTCCCGATCCGCTACAACGCCGGCAACCACACCATCGGTCGCGCCGCGATCACCGAATCGCTCGTCACCCTTGGCCGGCTCTTTCGCCGACGCTTCAGCGGTGATCTGTAAGTGCCGGTGAAGCCCTGCTTGGTGATCACCTCGATCGCCGAGCCGACCGTGCCGCTACAAGCGCTCGCAGCGGCTGCGGCGGACAACGAATTCGACTTCATCCTGATCGGCGACGAGGCGAGCCCTGCCCGCTTCGAGTTGGACGGATGCGATTTCTACAGCCTCGAGCGACAACGAGAGCTCCCGTTCGACTTCGCGCGTACCTGCCCACCACGGCACTACGCGCGGAAGAACATCGGCTATCTCCTCGCGATGCAGCGAGGCGCACCCATGATCCTGGAGACCGACGACGACACCGTCGCCTACGACGAGTTCTGGCAGACGCGCGAGCAGTCTCGCACGGTCAGGTGGATCGCAGAGCACGGCTGGGTGAACATCTACCGGTACTTCTCGAGCACGAACATCTGGCCGCGCGGACTTCCACTCGACGAGGCCACCGCGGCCGTTCCGTCGTATGAATCGCTCACGACGGGCGAGATCGTCTGTCCGATCCAGCAGGGACTCGTCGACGACGACCCCGACGTAGACGCGGTCTACCGCATGTTGCTCGAGTTGCCAGTTCGTTTCGATTCGGCGCCGAGCATCGCGTTGCTGAGCGGAGCGTGGTGTCCTTTCAACAGCCAGAACACCGCCTGGTGGCCTGAGGCGTTCCCACTCATGTACCTACCGGCGCATTGCTCGTTCCGCATGACAGACATCTGGCGTAGCTTCGTCGCGCAGAGACTCGCGTGGGCCAACGGCTGGGGTGTGCTCTTCCACGAGCCAGACGTACGCCAAGCCCGGAACACACACGATCTGACGCATGACTTCAGAGCCGAGATGCCCGGCTACCTCGAGAACCGCGCAATCTGCGCAGCGCTCGAGGGCCTCGACCTACAACCGGGCACCGAACACATCGGAGACAACATGCGCATCGCATACCGGCTGCTCGTCGAACGGCGATGGCTCGACGAGAAGGAGCTCGAGCTGCTCGAGGCATGGCTGAACGACGTCGAAGACATCACCGCACGCTCGTTGACACCACTCACGCGCGCGGAACGGTGAACCGCGCCGAACGCGCAACCGTTCACGGCTCCTCCAGGAGCGTCGCGACGCCGGGGGCATCCGCCGCCTCTGTGATCTGATCGATCGCGCCGTCTTTCAGGTAACGATCGAGAAACGCCGTCGTCACGCGCTCGACGACCCCGAGTTGCGGCTCTTTCGTCGTGTAGGGCGGCAAGTGCCCAGCACCGGGCAGGCGCAGCAGAAACTTCGGCCGTGGCGCGGCGTCGAAGAACGAATAGGTGTAGCGGGGCCGATTGGTCGCGTCCGCTGTCCCTTGCACCGCGAGCAGCGGCGGCGAGGCCGGTGCGAACCGGAACGGGACGCCGGGCAGTTGCGCACCCGACAAGATGACTGCCGCATCGACACGCGGATCACGAAACCCCTTGTCGTACGCAAGTGCGAACGCTGTCTCACCGCCGTCCGACTGGCCCGCGACAGCGACACGCGCAGGATCGATCAGGCCGTGCATCGGTCCACCGCTCGCCCCGCTTGCCGCAAGAAGCTGCGAGATCACGAAGCTCATATCGCGCGGCTGGTTGACAATGTCCGACTCGTCGGGGCCGCCCGGCGCATGCGCGTTCCCAAGCGGAAAGAGCGGCGCCGCGACCACATAGCCGGCGACCGCCCACGCGTGCAAGAGATGAGCGTAGATGCCGGGCGTCGCCGCATAACCGTGTCCGAACACGATCAGCGGCCACGGTCCGCTCCCAAAGCCGGGGTACCTCACGTAGGTCGTGACCGGCCGCGCAACGGCCCGGCCGTCAGGTAGCCGGATCGACCGCGACCCGTCCACGAAGTGCAGAACGCGCGACACCACAGGCGAGCCCGACGCAGCCGTCGGGCGGACACCGACAACCGCAACCATGAGTCCCACCGGCACGAGCGCAAAGCGCAACAGCACTCTCGACTTCATCAATGCTCACTCTCGCACGGGAATACCATCGTGAAACGCCGGCGTTACACCGCCACCGCGAGAATTCGTCGCGGTTGGCGAGGTGACAAGATCAAGCAGCTGCGAACGCCGGAGCCACGCTGTCGCGGCCGTTGAGTGCGTCCACGATCTCGCCGAGCGGGCAGCCTTTGACGAGAAAGGTGCTGACACCGATCGCGTGTGCTTCCTGCTTGAGCGTCGGGTCGTCGTAGGCGGAGAAGAAGACGAGCCTGACGTCGGGGTCGGTCTCTCGAACCTGCCGGCCGGCAGCGAGGCCGTCGAGGTTGGGCATTCGGATGTCGAGCAGGATTGCGTCGGGTTGCGAGGTGCGGGCGAGTGCGACTCCCTCGACGCCGTCGGCCGCTTGGCCGACGATGTCGATCCCCGCGTCACGGAGTACCTCGGCAAGCATGCGACGCACCATCGGCTCGTCGTCGACGACGAGCACGCGGAGAGCGCTGCTCATGCCGCTGCCTTCTCAGGTTCGTCGATTCCGTGCGCGGCAATCGGCTTGGACGGAAGCGTCGCTTCGATGCGTGTTCCGCCTCCGATGTGCGTGTCGAGCCGCCACGTGCCGCCCACCGCTTCCACGCCTTCCCGCATCGTGACCAGCCCGAAGTGATCGCCATTGGCGCGGGTCGGCTCGAAGCCGCGGCCGTCGTCGCTGATCGTGAGCAGGACGCGCGATCTGGATGCGTCGAGGGTGACGCGCGCATGGTCGGCACCGGAGTGTTTGCGGATGTTGGTCAGTGCTTCACGGACGACGCGATAGATCGCAGTCTCGAGCTCGGGCACGAGCTGCACCTCGCCGAGAGTGCACTCGAGCTCGAACTCGATCGGCTGCCCTTCGAGGACGCCCTGGGCACAGTCGCGCAGAGCGACTTCGATGCCGCGCTGTTCGAGAATCGGCGGGCGCAGCTCGCTCATCAGCCGCCGCAGAGAGACCATCTCGTTGGCGACCGTCTCGCGGAGCTGGAGTACGAGAAGGGAAGCGCGTTCGTGATCTCCTCGGTCGAGCTTGTTCACGAGCAGGTCGAGCTGCAACGTCACTGCGGTCAGGTGCTGGATCGGACCGTCGTGGAGGTCGGCTGCGAGCGACATGCGTTCGGCTTCGGCGATCTCGACAGTCCGGGCGAGCAGCCGCTGCCGCTCCTCGTTGAGCCCCACGAGAACCGTGTGCGCGGTCTCCAGCTCGCCGACAACGAGACGAAGCTCGCGCGTCTTCTCGTCGACCAGCCGCCTCGCCCGGGACCGCCCGGTGCCGAGGATCCAGACCAGGAACCCGAGCAGGATGCTGAGTGCGAGCCCTGCACCGAGCAGCGCGAGCGCCCCGCCGTCCGCCGGGAGCCCGGAAGGCGCCGCGGTCGCGAAGGTGGTCACAGTCCAGCCATCCTGGAGATCGATCGTCAGCGACTGCGCCTGCTTCGGCAAGGCTCCGTCGGTGAAGACGACGTTCGACGAGCCTTTGCGGTACCGCAGCCGCACCGCGGTGCCGGGCACACCCTGCAGCGCCCGGTCCAGCAAGACCCTCGGAACGACCGTCATGGCGACCCAGCCCAGCAGCGCACTCCGCCGCCCGGCAACGGTCGCCGGCGTCGTCCCGCCCCGATAGACCGGAGCCATGACGCCCAACGTACGCGTCTTGCCTGCGTCGTAAGGCACATAGGAGAGCAGTCCGGAGTCGCGGGCCGACAGAACTTGCGATCGCAGCGGCTCGATACCGCAGACGTCGAACCCCGCGGGGTAGGCCGCTTGATCCGTGCGCGTCATCCCGCCCACCGCGAAGCAATAGAAGGGTCGTACGCCCGGAGGCACCACACTGCGGACGCCGCGAGCCCACGAGGGGCCGGTGCGCGCGGAGCGCGCTACGAAGCCGGCCAGCTGCGACTGCTCGATGATCCGTATGTAGCCCATGCTCAGAAGCTCTGGGTATCTCGGCAGCGCCCGCACCGACCGCGCCCAGCGGATGAACTCGCCGTTGGATGTGTCCGGGTTGGCGACGGCAAAGCCGCCGGCGCTCACGATCAGATCCTCCTCGTGCTGGATGGCGAGCTGTAGCGTCGATGCGACGTGGGCCGACGACGCTCGGAACTCACGTCGCGACTTGTCCGCAGTACCGCGGGCCAGCGTGCTCGCCGCAAGCCAGAATCCCACCGCGACGAAGACGAACACGAGTACAGCGGCGACGCCCCAACGCCCCGGCCGCCCGCGCAGGAATGGGAGACGGCGAAGCGTGTTGTTGCCGGTCTTGTGCAGCCGCAGGCCGCTCTTAACGAACCGTGGAGATGTCATCTCACTAGAGGTCTCGACATCGGCGACACGACCCTGAAGCCGCCGAACGTTGATTCGACCTCGCGAAAAGGGTGGTTGTCATCCCCGAAACGGGTGAGCGGCGCGCGGCCATATGCCTTGTGCGACGCTAGCGTTCCCCCGATGGCAGCGCGGTTGGTCTCAGTTGGCGAGGTGATGCTCGACGTCGGCACCGCTGAGCTCGTCCCCGGCGCCGTAGTCCACGCGCCGATTCGCGTGCGGTTAGGCGGTTCGCCCGTCACGGCGGCACTCGCGGCGGCGGCAGAGGGTGTCGAGTCCGCGGTCGTCGGCCGCGTCGGCGACGACTTCGCAGGCCGAGCGGTGCGTGAGGCACTTCTCGCCGCAGGAGTCGAGCCTCTGCTGCAGGTCGACCCGGTGCTGCCGACCGGAACCTACTTCCAGGACGGCGCCGGGACGGTCGTCGCCGACCGGGGCGCGAACGTCGGCCTCGACCCCGGCGTCGTGTCGGCGGACGCGATCCTCGTCTCCGGGTATTTTCTGTTTCAGGCCGACGGCGACCCGCTCGCACGTCTGCAGGCCGAATGGCTCGCGGTCGATGCCGGCTCGCCGCGCCTCGTGCGCCTGGAGCCGACGGTCGGCGCGAACGCCCTCTTCGTCGACGAGGAAGAGCTTGCCGCGCTGGGCGGCGATGTCGACGCTCTCGCACGCCGCTTTCGTCTCGTTTGCGTCAAGCGCGGGAGGGAGCGCGCAACCGCATATCTCGACGGTGTTATGCAGGAGCGAACTCCGCCGGAGCGGGCGACGGGCATGCACGCCTTCGGCGGCGGCGACGCGTTTGCGGGCGCACTGCTCGCGAGCCTGCTGCTCGGACGCGACCTGGGCGACGCGCTCGAGCGTGCGTGCGCTGCAGGCGCACGGATGATCGCCGGTACCTGATGCTCTACAGGCGCATTGGGCGCCTGTCGTTCAGCACGTTCGTGGTAAGAGGTGCCGCGTGAAGATCGACCTTGCCTACGGCGAGCATGGCCTCGTCATCGACCTGCCGACCGACCGGTCGACCGTGATCAGGCCCGCTCATCGCCAGGCGGCGCCCGACGAACGCGCCGCCGTGCTCGCCGCGCTGCGCAAACCGCTCTCCGGCGCGCCCCTCCGCCAAGTCGTGCGTCCGGGACAGACGGTGGCGATCAGCATCTGCGACGGCACGCGCGCGCAGCCGCGACACATCGTGATCCCTGCGATCCTCGAGGAGCTCGCGGACATCGTGCGGCTCGAAGACGTCGTCCTCCTCGTCGCGACGGGCACGCACCGGGGAAACAGCGAGGAAGAGCTGCGCCGGATGCTCGGCGACGACGTCGTCGACACCGTTCGCGTTGTC
>DATEXK010000370.1:0-3296 GCA_035257065.1 Gaiellaceae bacterium
CGGCGTCGACGACCCCGTCCTCGGCGCGCTGCCGCGAGCGTTCACGGCCCTCCAGTGGCACCACTACACCTACGACGTGCCGGCCGGCGCGGTCGAGCTGGCACGCAGCGCCTCGTGCACGCAGGCGTTCCGCCTCGGCGAGGCGTGCTGGGGCGTGCAGTTCCATCCCGAGGTCACGCAGTCGCAGATCGATGGCTGGATCGCGGACGCCTCCGACCCACCGCCCGATCCCGACCTGTTGCACGCGGAGACCGCCGAGCACATCGCGCGCTGGAACGAGCTCGGCCACACGCTCTGCGTCGCGTTCCTCGAGACCGCCGAACGCGTGCTCGAGCGCGCGGCCTGACTGGTCGGCGTAAGGTTCCGTCATCGACACAAGGAGGCCCCAATGAAGACGTATGTGATCCTTCGCCGGAGCGGCTGGCGCTCGCCCGAGGAGTTGCAGGCAGCGGCGGCGCGTTCCACGCAGGTCGGGGACGAGGAGATGGCGGACGACATCCGCTGGATCCGTTCCTACGTCCTGGCGGAGAGCGACGGCGGTCTCGGAACCGTGTGCATCTACCAGGCGACGAGCCCCGAGAAGATCCGCGAGCACGCCGACCGGGCGAGTCTTCCGTATGACGAGATCGTCGAGGTCGCCGACACGGTGTTCGTGCGGCCGGATCCGGTCACGCCGACCGCCTGACGGATTCTGCTTCGGGCGTGGCGACCGCTACCCTCGGAGCGAGTCTGTGCTTCGTCGCAGCATCGCCACCGGAGCTCTTCTGGCCGCGCTCACGCCGGCCGCGGTCGGTGGCGCCGAAGTCAGCCCCGCGCGGGCAGCAACGCCGCCGCCCTCACCAAGCCTCGGCGTCCTCTTCTCGGAAGGCATGACGGCGCGGCAGATGACCGGCCGCGTCTCGGCCGTACGACGGATCGCGATCGCGAAGCGACATGTTCGGCCGGTGCTGACCGCGAAGAGCTACGCGGCGGCGCTTACACAGGTGGCGGCGCCGCGCGGGTTTGCGGGCGCGAAGCGTGGCGGTCTCGAAGGATTCCTCTTCCCTTCCCTCTACAAGTTCGGCCCGTCAACGACCGCGACCGAGCTCGTCGGCCAGCAGCTCGCCGCGTTCGCCCGCGCGTGGAGCAAGGTCGATCTCAAGGCCGTACCGCCTGGGACGACGCCGTACGAGGTGCTGATCGTCGCCTCGATGGTCGAGCGCGAGACCGTCGCCCCCGAAGAGCGGCCGCTCGTCGCGGCGGTGATCTACAACCGGCTCGCGAAGAACATGCCGCTCGGCATCGACGCGACGATCCGCTACGGGCTCGGCATTCCCGGCACGCGCCCGTTGACGAAGGCCGAGCTCGCGACCGACTCGCCGTACAACACCGACCTCAACAAGGGGCTTCCGCCGACGCCGATCGGCAACCCGGGCGTCGCGTCGATGAAGGCGGCTGCGCATCCGGCGAACGTCGACTACCTCTACTACGTCCGCATGCCGGACAAGGTGCACCACTTCTTCACGGCCGACGAGGCCGAGTTCTGTAAGAAGGCCGCCGAGTACGGCTACAGCTGCTAGCCGGCAGGGAGTCGTCAGCGTCCGGTGAAGCCGACGATCAGCTGCGCCGTCTCGAGCGGGATGTCGAGCTGCGGGCAGTGGCCGATGTCGTCGAGCACAACCCAATCCGCGTGCGGCAGCCAGTCGTCACGGAAGCGTGCGGCAGCCGACGGCCACGCCAGGAGCCTGTCGTCGGTGCCCCACACGATTCGCACCGGGCAGGTGATCCTCTCCGCGTCGAGACTCCAGCCCTCGCGGAGCGCGTGCTCGATCAGCGGTCTCACCGCCGTGCAGGACGTGACGCCGAGCATCTGGTGTGCGAGCAGCTCGGCCGGAATGTGCTCGAAGTTCGAGGTGATGAATCGCGTCGCGCGGCGCCGACCCTCCGCGGTGGCAAGGATTGCCTCGAGGTGCGGCACGGCCGCCTTCGCCTGCTCCACCATCGTCGTCTGGTAGTCGAGTGTCTCCCTGAACGACTCGTCGCCCTTCGCCCAACCGCCGGCCGGGGCGAGTGCAACGACCGATTTCGCCCGGTCACGCGCGGCGAGCTGCAGCGCGACGTAGCCGCCGAGCGAGTTACCGACGATGTCCGCGGTCCCGAAGCCTGCCTCGTCCATCGCCCGCTCGACCGCATCGGCGAGCAACGCGTCGCTGACGTCGCCCACGAGCGGCGGCGCGCCCGCGTGACCGAGCAGCGTCGGCGCCAGCACGTCGTGGTCGCGCTCGAGCACCGGCAGCACCAACTCCCACGTTCGCCACGTATCGGTGAAGCCGTGCAAACACACCAACGGCGACCCCGAGCCGCCGCGATGCGACGGGGTGAAGGCGGCGTACACGTGTGGCGGATCAGGCTCAGCGTGGCGCAGTTCGAACGCCTCTCCAGGGCGTTCTTCGCCGAGATCGAAGTCAGGTTTCTCTAAGTCCGGCGAACACATGACGTCTTCGGGACGCCGGCTCGTTCTCAGCCGTACACCGCGTGAAAGAAGGTCTCGTCGCCGCCCGCGTGCCGCCGGCGGAGCCGTTTGTGCGGGCCGTCGTAGCTCCAGAGGCGAGCGCCGCGCCTTCGGTCGTCGCAAACCCAGACGCAGGCGAACGCGTCGTGCGGAGCTACGGGGACGCCGCAGCTTGCCGTGCCGCCCGGCGGCAGATCTCCGAGAGACCTCTGTGAGAGAACACCGGTCGCGTCCCGCCACAGGCAGCGAAGGCGAATCGCTGTGTCCCGCCCTTCGTTGATGAACTCGAGCACCGCTTGGCCCGGATCCGACTCGTCAAGCGTGGCTACCACCTCTGCGCCGCCACGACGGCCGCCCAGCAACGCACCCACCAGCGCCCGCGCCCCCTGGGGCGGCATCTGATGAGGGCCGAGAACCATCACCCGCACTCTGGCGCGCGACGTTCATGCGCGCAAGCACGCGTCTCGGTGGAGTCGTGGGCGCGACGTGCGTCAGTCGGCGAGGAACGCTTCCAGGCGTCCGTCTAGCCCCCACCGCTCGCGTTGTGCTGAACGGGACAGCGGCGCCGGCTGGGCCAGTGTTGCGGAAGGTTCCCTGAGCTGCGTCGTTGGCCGGACCGTGGGTTAGGGCACACGGATAGTGCCGTCCGGCCTCACCGACGCGGCGAAGTTGCTCTCGGCTTGCTTGGCAGTATCGCGATGAAAAGTAGACGCCTCATCTCGTCACCTCCGATACCCCGTCAAGACTCCACGGACATCGGTACATCCCCGCGCGGCCTCTACGCAGCTTCGTAGACGAGATCGGC
>DATEXK010000371.1:0-2049 GCA_035257065.1 Gaiellaceae bacterium
TTCGCGAGCCGCCGTGCCGTCCACGCGCCGGCGGCGAGCACGACCCGGTCGGCCTCGATGCGGGTGCCGTCGGCGAGCACGACGCCGTGCGGATCGAGCTCGACGACGTCCGCGCCCGTGCGCACCGCGTCGCCGAGCAACGCACAGAGCGCCTCGACGACGCGACGCGGGTCAACCTGGGCGTCGTCCTCGAGCAGAAGCGCCCCGCGGCAATCCTGTGCGATGCCCGGCTCGAGCGCCCGGCACTCGTGGGCTTCGAGCCACCCTGCGCCGTTCTCGTGGCGCCTGTCGTCGAACGAGAGCACGAGCGAGCCGCAGCGCGTGTAGCCGGGATCGACCGAGGTTGTCTCGCGCAGCTCCTCGGCGAACGCCGGCCAGAGCTCGGACGAACGGAGCGCGAGCGCGGTGAACCCGGGTGTCTCCGGATCCGGGGCGAGCACGCCCGCTGCTGCCCGGGTCGCGCCGCAGCCGGCGCGCTCGCGCTCGACCACGCACACGCGCAGGCCACGCTGCGTCGCGCGCCAGGCCGACGCGAGGCCGATGATCCCGCCGCCGACGATCGCCGCATCGAACCGCTCCACGAGGGGGACGATAGGGTCCGCCGCCGTGGACGGCACCGCCAGGCGCGCACGCCTCGCCCGATCTCGGCTCTATCTCGTGCTCGAGGCGCGCCCGCGCGGGCAGGATCCGTCCGGTCTTCTCGAGGCTGCGTTGCGCGGTGGCGTCGACATCGTCCAGCTCCGGGACAAGGAGCTCGACGACGACGAGCTCGTCACCGCGGCAGAGCCGTTCCGGCGGGCGTGCGACGAGCACGACGCGCTCTTCGTCCTGAACGACCGCCCGGATCTCGTCGAGCGCTGCAGCGCCGACGGCGTGCACGTCGGGCAGGGCGATGCGCCGGTGACCGATGCGAGGCGGATCGTCGGTACGGACCGGCTCGTCGGCCTCTCCGTCACCACCGTGGCAGAGCTCGCCGTCGCAGATGCCGACGCCGACTATCTCGGCGTCGGCGCGGTCTTTGGCACGCCGACGAAGCCCGATGCCACGGGCGCCGGGCTCGAGCTCGTGCGGGCCGCGCGCGACACGGTGAGCGTTCCCTGGTTCGCAATCGGCGGCATCGAGCTCGACACCGTCCAAGAGGTCGCGCGGGCCGGCGCTCCCGGTGTCGCCGTCGTGCGCGCGATTCGCGACGCTACGGATCCGGAGGCGATCGCGCGACGACTGCGAGCCGAGCTGGAGGCCGTCACGCGCCCCGCTGGGTGAACCACCTCCCGCCCGCGCCGTCGTGGAAGACGACGGTGTTCTCGCCGGTCTCGAGCACGACCTCGAAGTAGCGCCGGAGGATCGGCTCTTCCGTCCACCAGCGGTCGAGCACCCGCCACTCCTCGCGAAGGATCGCGACGGATCGATGGTTGACTTGCCACGGCGTGCCGTCGAAGTTCGACTCGACGCGCGCAGGGCGCGGCTCGTTCAGTCGTCCCGCGGTACGAACAGCGCGCGCGTTTCCGGGATGCGCGACCATGGTGCGACCTCCACGACGGTGCAGACGGAGCCGGAGCCGGTGCTCGCGCATACCTGGCGCAGCCCTTCGCTCAGCCGGCTGCGGTCCTCGGCGCCGGCGGCCAACAGCTCGAGCTGGCGTCCGGCGGGCTCGGTCAGCTCGACGAGCTCGAGCCGGAGCGCGAGTACGGGCGCCGGCAGCTCGGCAAGCCGCGGCGCGAGCGCGACGCGGATGCGGTCTCCGTCGGCGCTCGGCTCGCGCAGTGTCAGCGACTTCCGCCAGGAGCCGCCGCCGACGAGCCGCGCGGAGAGCGCCACCTTGCGGACGAAGCGGTCGCGCCGTTCGGGCCGGGCGAGAACCGTCTCGACGAGTGCGCCGAGCGCGCGCCGGAGCGTCAGCTCGTTGCCGATCGCCTCGGGGAACTCGAGTGCCTCCGCCACCTCGGCCGGCGGGCGGCGACCGCGCACCCGCGCGGCCGCCCCACCCCTCGCCAGACCCCAGGCGCGCCGGCCGTCCGGCCCCAATCGTTCGGCGACGGCGCCTCCCGG
>DATEXK010000372.1:0-3811 GCA_035257065.1 Gaiellaceae bacterium
CGATCCCGGAGAGCCGGTTGTTCGCGAAACGCACACCCACTTCCGGCAGCGACGAGACGAGGAGCTTTGTGTACGGGTGGCGCGGCGACGAGACGACCTGCTCCGCGGGCGCCTTCTCGGCCAGCTTGCCGGCATACATGACGAGGATCGTGTCGGCGATCTGGTGCAGGATCGAAAGGTCGTGTGTGATCACGATCATGCTCTTCACGAAGCCGCGGTCGCGGAACCCGACGAGCGTCTGGGCCACCGCCTTTTGCGTCGAGACGTCGAGCGCCGACGTGATCTCGTCGGCGATCAGCAGGGACGGGTCGAGCAGCGTCGAGAGGACCATGGTGACGCGCTGCTTCATCCCGCCGGACAATTCGATCGGGAACATGTCCAGGACGTCCGTCGAGAGGCCGACCAGGTCGAGACGCCGCTCGAGCTCGGGCCTCGTCTCGTCGAAGTCGACGCCGCGGGAGTGGAGCAGCTCGTGGATCATGCGCCCGATCTTGCGCGTCGGGTTGAGCGCGCTCATCGCGTACTGCGGGACGAGCGAAACCTCGCGGAAGCGGTACTTGTTCATCTCCTCGTCGTCCCAGATCGGCAGCTCGGTTCCGTCGAGCTCGACGCTGCCGCCGACGTAGCGCATGCGTCCGTCGAGGCGGATCAGGCTCTTCCCGAGGGTCGACTTGCCGCAGCCGGACTCGCCGGCCAGGCCCATGATCTCGCCGTCCGCGACGTCGAACGAGACGCCGTCGAGCGCCTGCACGTCGCCTGCAAGCGTCCGGTAGTACACGCGGAGGTCGTCTACGTGAAGCGCCACGCTACATCGCCCGCAGCTTCGGGTTGAAGACCTCGTCGAGGCCGACGTTCATGACGTAGAGCGAGCCGACGATCGCCATGATCGCGAGGCCCGGTGGCACGAACCACCACCAGAGATGCAACTGCAGCGCGGCGTTCTGGACAGAGAGCTGCATCATCATCCCGAGCGAGATCGTGTTCGACGGGCCGAGGCCGATGAAGTCGAGCGTCGCCGCGATCAGGATCGAGCCGCCGAACAGGAGGATGAACATCATGAAGAGATACGAGCTCATGTTCGGCGCGATCTCCTTGAAAATGATCTTCCAGCTGCTTCGCGCGGTCAGGCGCGCCATGTCGACGAAGTCGCGCGAGACGAGCGAGAACGTCTGCGCCCTGAGGGCGCGAGCCGCCCACGGCCACGACGTGAGGCCGATGAAGATCGACTCGGTCATGATTCCACGCACCTTCAGGTACGCGGCGATCACGAGCAGCAGCGCAAACGTCGGGATGACGAGAACGACGTTCGTGAGCATGTTGAGGACCTCGTCGACGATGCCGCTGCGATAGCCGGCCGTGAAGCCGACGAGCATGCCGACGATCGCGGCGATGCCGCCGCCGAGTGCACCGACGATGAAGGCCAGCCGCACACCGGTCGCGAACTGGGCGTAGACGTCCTGGCCGAGCAGCGTCGTCCCGAACCAGTAGCCGTCATGGGTGGTCGGCTTCAGCGAAAGCTGGCCTCCGTACTCGAGCGCCGGATGCTGCGCGAGCGACGGCCCGACCACGGCGAACAGGAGCATGAACAAGGTGATGCTGAGGCCGACGACGAGCTTGCGGTTCCCGAACGCGAAGTGGAGCATCTCGCGCAGGCCGCGGAACCGACGCGAGCCGACGGTGGGAGCGGGCGCGCCCGGGAGCGGGGCGACAGGTTCGACCCGAACGGGCGCCGACGCCGATGCCGGCGCCTCAGCGGCAGCCCGATCGGTGGGCGGTGTCCCGGTGATGCGGCTGCTGCTCATGCCTTGCCTCCTGTCATGCCGATCCTCGTGCGCGGATCGACGATGATGTAGACGAGGTCGACGAGGAAGTTGGCGATCAGTATGCCGACGATGATGAACAGGAAGATGCCCTGGATCACGAAGAAGTCCTCGTTCGTGATCGCCCGGTAGATCTGGTAGCCGAGCCCGGGATAGGAGAAGACGATCTCGGTGACGAGCGCGCCGGCCACGACCGCCCCGAGCGAGAGTGCGAGGCCCGTGATCTGCGGCAGCATCGCGTTGCGGAAGGCGTACTTCCGCACAAGTCGTTGCGGCGCTCCGAGCGCTTCGAGGTAGTGGGCGTAGTCGGATTCGAGCTCGTAGATGATCATGTTGCGCATCCCGATCGCCCAGCCGCCGAAGGCGACCAGGAAGAGCGACATGAACGGCAGGAACCAGTGGTGGAGCAAGATGATGAGGAAGGTCAGCGACCAAGTGCGCTGGGCGGTCGGATCGTAGGCGAAGCCGACCGGGAAGATCTGCCAGAGCACCGCGAAGACCCACGAGAGCAGGATCGCGAGCCACATGTACGGGGTCGCGGTCAGCGCATAGCCGAGCGGCAGCACCGTGTTGTCGAGCACCTTCCGGCGCGCCGCAAGCGCACCGACCTTGTTGCCGGCGTACCAGCTGAGCAGGATCGCCGGGATCAGCAGAGCGAGCGTGTACGGCACCGCACTCACGATGATCGAGGTGACCGAAGAGGGAAACTGCAGGATGCTCGTGCCGAGATCTCCGTGGAGCAGCGACACCCAGAAGTAGTAGTACTGCTTCCAGAGCGGCAGATCGAGATTGAACGCGCGCATGTAGTGGGAGTAGACCTGCTGGGCGACCTTCGGGTCCCTGATCTGCAGCCGCCCCATCAGCGTCAGCACCGGGTTACCCGGCATCAGATGCGGGATCGCCCAGTCCACTGTCACCGCGACGACGAATGTCAGGCAGTAGACGAAAAGCTTCCTCAAGAAATAGCGTCGCACCAGATCTCCTTGGTCGGTTCTGCCGCCCGATCGAACCTCCGCCCCTCCCGCCGAGAGTGCCGGCGAGAGGGGCGGAGACCGATCATGGGACGTCGTGCATCAGTCGACGGTCGCCCGTCCTTACTTCTTCTTCAGATGGGTGATCATGTCGAGACCCGTCATCTGCAGATACCCGCGCCACATGGCCGGGATGTACTGACGGGTGGTGTTCGCTGCAGGCCAGTTCGTCCAGTACTTCGAAGTGAACTGCGCCCAGACACCGTTGTACCAAAGCGGGATCAGGGGCAGGTCCTTCATCAGCGTGGTCTCCAACTGGCTGTTCATGCTCTTGATCGCAGCGGTGCTCGTCGGCGGGGTCTTGTCCAGCTTCTGGACGATTGCCCACGCGGTCGGGTTGCTGTACCGCTCGAAGTTCGCGAACGTCTGGCCGGTTCCCGCCGTGATGACCGGGAGATGATAGATGCCGTTCCAGTACGTCCACGGGTTGTCGCTGAGCTGGTAGCTGTTGTCGATCACGAGGTCGAAGTTCCCCGTGTTGCGATCGCTCTGCCAGGTGTTGAAGTCCTTCACCTTGGTGGTGAGCCGGATGCCGGCGGCCTTCGCGGACGAGACGATCATGTCCCGAGCGGCCTCCCAGTCGGAATAGCCCTGCGGGACGGAGATCTGGAGATCGATCTTCGACCCGTCCTTGTTCTGGAACATGCCGGAGCTGTCCTTGGTGTAGCCGGCCTTCGTCAGCATCGACGCTGCATCGGACGTGCTGAACTTGAAGCCGTTAGCCGCGACCGAGGCCTTGTCGACGTAGGAGTTCCAGGTCGGAAGCAACCCACTCGGGCTCGCCGGAAGGACGAGGTTCGAGTAGTCCTCCTTGACGATCTGGCCGATGTTGATCGCGGTCGCCAGCGCGGTCCGGAAGACCGGGTCGCTGAGCGGCTTCACCGTTGTGTTCGGCTCGAGCCACGCCGTGTTTGCAGACAGCATGTACGGCGCCGCCGGGAAGTAGGTCGAGACCTTCTT
>DATEXK010000373.1:0-6395 GCA_035257065.1 Gaiellaceae bacterium
GCGCTGAGCGAGCTCGCCGTCCCCGGTGTCCGCACCGCCATCTACGACGGGGACACGCCGCAGGAACAGCGTCCGCAGATCCGCAAGGGCGCGAACCTCATCCTCACGAACCCGGACATGCTCCACATCGGCGTGTTGCCGCGCCACGACTTGTGGGCGGATGTCCTGCACAATCTCCGCTTCGTCGTGATCGACGAGGCGCACGTCTACCGAGGCGTGTTCGGCTCGCACGTCGCCAACGTCCTGCGGAGGCTGCGACGCCTCGCACGCATCTACGGCGCCGATCCGCAGTTCATCTTCGCGTCGGCGACGATCGCGAACCCGGGTGAGCTTGCGCACTCGCTGCTCGGCGAGACGGCGAAGGTCGTCGGTGACGACGCTGCGCCGCGGGCCGAGCGCACGATCGCGTTGTGGAATCCCGAGCTGCTCGACGCGGAGCTCGGGCTGCGCGCGAGCGCCCTCGGAGACGCCGCGCGCCTGCTCGCCGCATTCGTACAGCGCGACCTGCGCACGATCTGCTTCGCGAAGAGCCGCAAGGCGGCGGAGCTCATCCATCGCATGGCGGCCGACCGAGTCGACTCGAAGACCGCGAAGCGGCTCGCACCGTATCGCGCCGGCTACACGCCGCAACAGCGTCGCGACATCGAGCAGCGGCTCGTCGCCGGCGAGCTGCTCGGCGTGTCGTGCACCGACGCCCTCGAGCTCGGCATCGACATCGGCTTGCTCGACTGCGCAATCTCGGTCGGCTTTCCCGGCACCGTCGCGAGCCTCCGCCAGCAATGGGGACGCGCGGGACGACGAGGACACGGTCTCGCGGTGCTCGTTGCATCCGAGGACGCCCTCGACCAGTACTTCATGCGCGAGCCCGAGACCCTGCTCGGCCGGCGCGTCGAGGCCGCCATCCTCGACCACTCGAACCCGCGCGTGCTCGACGGCCACGTCGCCGCCGCGGCCTTCGAAGCGCCGATCGACGACGCCGACCGCGCGACGCTCGGAGACGAAGCGCTCGAGCGTGCACCGCACGTCCCCGAGCTGCAGCACACGCCGCACGGCTGGGTCTGGGCAGGCAAGGACTACCCGGCCGGGCACACGTCGCTGCGCTCGACGACCGCCGACGCGTTCACGGTCATCGACGCGACGACGGGGTCGCTCATGGGCATCGTCGAGCGAGAGCGCGCGTACTCGACCGTGCACAAGGGCGCCGTCTATCTCCACCTGGGCGAGCAGTGGCTCGTGCGCGACCTCGACCTGCTCGCCCGGCACGCGATCGTCGAGCCCTTCTCGGGCGACTGGTACACGCAGGTCAAGAAGGAGACGTCGACCGACATCGAGGAACCGCTGCGCGTCGAGCGCCGCCTGGGCCTCGAGCTCACGTTCGGCCGCGTCTCGGTGACCGAGCAGGTCGTCGCCTACCAGCGCAAGAGCATCCGCGACCAGTCGACGATCGACACCGTCCAACTCGACCTGCCCGCGACGACGTTCGACACCGAGGCGGTCTGGTACGTGCCGAGCGCCCGGCACCTGGACGGGCTCGAGGCGATGCCCACCCTGCTCTCCTCGCTGCACGCCGCCGAGCACTCGATGATCGCGCTGCTCCCGCTCTGGGCGATGTGCGACCGCTGGGACATCGGCGGTCTCTCGACCAACATCCACCAGGACACGGGGGAGCCGACGGTCTTCATCTACGACGGGCACCCGGGCGGCGTCGGCATCGCCGAGCGGGGCTTCGACCAGTTCGAGGGCTGGGTCGCGGATACCGTCCGCATGCTGGAGGGATGCCCCTGCGAGCGAGGCTGCCCCTCGTGCGTGCAAAGCCCCAAGTGCGGCAACCTCAACGAGTGGCTCGACAAAGCCGGATCGCTGACACTTCTCAACCGGATGTCGAAAAGCCGCTAGCCCGTTCGTCGTAGTCTCAACAGCTACCCCCGAAGGAGGGCTCCATGAAGTACATGCTGCTGATCTACGACAACCCGGCCAACTGGGAAGACGTCACCGAGGAACAGATGAAGGGCCTCTACGCGGAATACAGCGCCGTCTCCCAGAATCCGGCGACGCTCAGTGGCTCGCAGCTGAAGCCGGTCGAGACGGCAAAGACGGTGCGCATCACGAACGGCGAGACGCTCGTCACCGACGGGCCGTTCGCCGAGACGAAAGAGCAGCTCGGCGGCTACTACCTCGTCGAGGCCGGCTCGATCGAGGATGCTGCGAAGATCGGCGCAGCGATCCCCTCAGCCCGCATGGGCGGCTCGGTCGAGGTGCGCGAGCTCGTGGAGATGTAGCGATGCAGTACATGCTCCTCATCTACGCCGACGAAGCCGACTGGGAGACGTACTCCGAGGAGGAGCGGCGGGCGATCTACGCCGAGTACGGGAAGCTGAACGGCGAGCTGCGCGCCCAGGGGAAGCTCATCTCGGGCGACGAGCTCCAGCCCATCTCGACGGCGACGACGGTGCGAATCCGGAAGGGCGAGACGCTCGTGAGCGACGGGCCGTTCGCGGAGACGAAGGAAGCCCTCGGCGGCTACTACCTGATCGACGCGGAGTCGCTCGACGAGGCGATCGAGTGGGCCGGGAAGATCCCTTCCGCCCGGGCGGGAACGATCGAGATCAGACCGGTCGATCACGTAGAGGCCGGCGCATAGACGACGTCGCCCGCGCCTTCCGTGACGAGCGTGCTCGCTGCATCGCAATTCTCGGCCGCGTCCTCGGCGATCTCGATCTCGCCGAGGACGCGGTGCAGGACGCGTTCGCGATCGCGCTCAAGCGGTGGCCTCGCGACGGCACGCCCGCGAACCCGGGCGCGTGGATCGTCGCGACGGCGCGCAACCGCGCGATCGACCGGATCCGGCGCGAGCAGACGCTCGCACGCAAGACGGAGCTGCTCGCACGTGCACAGCAACTCCCCGACGACGAGGACGCCACCATTCCCGACGAGCGCCTCGAGCTGATCTTTGCGTGCTGCCATCCTGCCCTCGCGGCCGAGGCGCAGGTTGCACTCACGCTCAGCCTGCTCGGCGGGCTGACGACCTCCGAGATCGCGCGGGCGTTCCTCGTGCCCGAGCCGACGCTCGCCCAGCGGCTCGTGCGCGCGAAGCGGAAGATCCGCGACGCGGGCATCCCGCTGCGCGTGCCACCGGAGCACCTGCTTCCGGAGCGCCTGCGCAGCGTGCTCGCGGTCATCTATCTCGTCTTCAACGCCGGCTACGGGCCACCCGTCCGCGTCGAGCTCTGCGCCGAGGCGATCCGGCTCGCGCTGCTGCTCGCAACGCTGATGCCCGACGAGGCCGAGGTCCACGGGCTGCACGCGCTCGTGCTGCTCCAGGACGCGCGCCGCGACGCTCGCGTCACGCCGGGCGGGAACCTCGTCCTGCTCGACGACCAGGATCGCCGCCTCTGGGACACGGCGGAGATCGCGCAAGGCCGCGCGGCGCTCCTGCGCGCCTTGCCGCTTCGCCGGCCCGGCCCGTACCAGCTCCAGGCGGCGATCGCCGCAGCGCACTCCGAGGGCGAGCGCAACTGGCTGCGAATCGCGCTCCTCTACCGGCGGCTCGGCGAGCTCGCGCCGTCGCCGGTCGTCGAGCTGAACCGGGCGGTCGCCGTGGCGATGGCCGACGGCCCGCAGGCCGGGCTTGCGCTCGTCGACGCGATCGACGGCCTCGACGAGTACCACCTGTTCCATTCGACGCGCGCAAACCTGCTCAGCCGGCTCGGCCGCGCCGGCGAATCCTCGGCTGCCTACGAGCGGGCGCTCGAGCTCGCACCGAGCGACGTGGAACGCGAGTTCCTCCGCGGCAAGCTCGCGGCGCTCGAGTCTTGACAAAGAACTAACGCGTTCTCCCGCGCCTAGAGCGAATCGTCTCGAGCTGCTAGAAGTTCCTCGTGGCTGCACGCGACGCCCAGGGAGGCGTGTTGATCCTCGGCGGAGGCTTCGCCGGCGCGTACGTCGCACGCCTGCTCGGCGCGCGCGGCGCGACGATCGTCAGCCTCGAGAACTTCATGCTCTACACGCCGCTGCTGCCCGAGGCGGCGTCGGGAACGCTCGAGCCACGGCACGCGGTCGTCCCGCTGCGCGTCATGTGCCCGAACGCGGAGCTCCTGCTCGGCACGGCGACCGGGATCGATCTCGACGCGCGAACCGCGCAGATCGACACCGAGGTCGGCACGCAGACCGTGCGCTGGAGCGAGCTCGTGCTCGCCCTCGGCGCGGTGCCCCGCGTCGCCCCGGTGCCGGGGCTGACAGAGCACGGGCTCTCGTTCAAGTCGCTCGCCGACGCAATCCATCTGCGCAACCACGTGCTACGCGAGCTCGAAGCTGCGGATGCCGCAACCGACGACGCCGAGCGAGCTCGCCGCCTCACGTTCGTCTTCGTCGGCGCGGGCTACGCGGGCGTCGAGGCACTCGCAGAGCTCGCCGATCTCACCGAGGACGCCGCCCGTTACTACCCGCGGTTGAAGGACGTCCCGCGCCGGTGGGTGCTCGTCGATGCGGCGCCGAAGATCCTGCCCGAAATCCCCTCGAGACTCGGCGACTACGCGGCGCACGAGCTCGAGCAACGCGGCATCGAGATCTACGTGAGCACGACACTCGAGTCGGTGTCCGACGACGGCGTCGTGCTCGCCGGCGGCAGGAGCATCCCGACGGCAACGCTCGTGTGGACGGCCGGTGTGATGGCGAACCCACTGCTCGGCGAGCTCGGCCTGCCGCTGGACGAGCGTCGCCGAGTCGAGGTCGACGAGTTCATGCGCGTGCGCGGACACGAGCACGTCTGGTCGCTCGGCGACTGCGCGCGCGTCCCCAATACGCGCAGCGACCGGCCCGATCCGCCGACGTGCCAGCATGCTCTGCGACAGGCGCGGCAGCTTGCGAAGAACATCCAGGGCGACTTGCACCCGTACGGCTATCGCATGCTCGGGCAGGTCGCGACGCTCGGCCGCTACAAGGGGATCGCCGACGTGCTCGGCGTGCGGCTGCGCGGCTTCCCCGGCTGGTTCGTCACGCGGTCGTATCACCTCTACCAGCTGCCGCTGCTCTCGCGGAAGCTGCGGGTCGTCGTGGACTGGACGACGTCGCTCCTCTTCAAGCGCGACATCGCCGAGCTGGGGACGCTCGGGCACCCCGAGGGCCTCGACGGACGCTGAATTCGCCGGGCACCGCGCAGCCACCACCGTTCAACCCGACTGACCCAGGGCCGTAACCCAAACACGGCGCAGCGTGCGGCAACCTGGTCGACAGGAGGGTGCCGCCCTCCATCCGCAGACCACGATTGGTAGGGGAGGATCGATGAGCTCGAGAAGGCTCAGCCGCCGCGTACTCACGCTCGCGGCCGCAACCGCAGCCGTACTGGCCGTCAGCGTCACCGCCGCAATGGCAAACAGGGGCGACTTTCCGTCGCAGACGAGGGGCCCCGACCACTACACGGTCGGCCTGTTCGGTGACATGCCGTACAACGCGCAGGGCAAGGCCGACTATCCGTATCTCCTGCAGGACATCAACTCGAGCAACGTCGCTTTCTCGACGTTCGACGGCGACCTCAAGGCGGGCGGCGACGGCCCGTGCAGCGACAGCCTGTACACGACGGCGATCGCCGGCTTCAACTCACTCGAGCGGCCGCTCATCTGGGTGCCGGGAGACAACGACTGGACCGATTGCTGGGGACGCTACGGGCCCGGCACGGCACCGTTCTCCGACCCGATCGAGCGGCTCAATCACGAGCGGCAGCTGTTCACCTCGACGAGCCAGAGCCTCGGCGAGCACACGCTCACGCTCACGCGCGAGTCCAGTGAGCGCGGGCCGTATTCGATCTACTCCGAGAACGTTCGCTGGACCTACGGCCCGGTCGTCTACCTCGGGCTGAACGTCCAGGGGTCGAACGACAACTATCCGTATCACGACACCGATCCCTTCCCGCGTTCCGACGCCGAGATTCTGCGTCAGCAGAACGAGGAGGTCGCACGCAAGGCCGCCGACCTGCACTGGCTCGACGAGGGGTTCCAGTACGCGAAGCGGATCGGCGCCAAGGGTGTGCTGATCGTCTGGCAAGCCGATCCGAACTTCAACAACGAGATGCACCTGGCGAACCCGCATGACGGAGACGCCTTCCCGGACTACGTCAACGCGCTCAGGACCGAGACGCTCGCGTTCCCGGGTCAGGTCGTGCTCGTGCACGGCGACAGCCACTACTTCAAGGTCGACAAGCCGCTCACGCTCGCGAGCGGCAAGGTGCTCGGCAACTTCACGCGCGTCGAGACGTTCGGCGCGGCGAGCACCGACTGGGTGCAGGCGACGATCGATCCGAGGAGCCGCAACCTCTTCTCGTTCGAGCCGATGATCGTCGCGGCCACCGCAACGTCGTAACACCCGCAGGAACGATGCGGCGAGCGGCCGGGGCACGAAGG
>DATEXK010000374.1:0-4289 GCA_035257065.1 Gaiellaceae bacterium
AGGCGCGCCGCGAGGTAGCCGAGCGTCGTCTTGCCCGAGCCCGTCTCACCGACGATTGCGGTCGTCGTACCCGATGCAACGGTGAAGCTGACGTCCTCCAGCGTGAGCGTGTCGCCGTAGCCGAACGACACGTGGTCGAACACGACGTCGCCGGGGACGACTCTCGTGACCGCGCCGGGCTTCTCCTCGATGTCCACCGGCTGGTCGAGGTATTCGAAGATCCGATCGAAGAGCGCAAGCGACGTCTGGACGTCGAGACTGACGCCGAGCAGCGAGCCGACCGGAAAGAACAGGCGCGTCTGCAGCGCGGTGAACGAGACGAGCACCGGAATCGAGGGGTGCGCAAACGCGAGCCCGCCGAACCAGTACACGGCGGCCGGCATGATCGCGAAGCTCGTCTGGATCGAAGCCATCACCCAGCGTCCCGCCATGCGCTGCCGCACCTCGAGGTCGGCGAGCCTGAGCGAATCCGAGTCGAACCGGTCGGCGAGCTCTGTCGTGCGTCCCATCGTCTTGCCGAGCAGGATCCCGGAGACGGACAGCGACTCCTGCACGAGACTCGAGATGTCGGCGAGCGTCTCCTGCGTCGTCTTCGCAATCCTCCGGCGCTCGTTGCCGACGCGCCGCGTCAGCAGCACGAAGAACGGGATGAGCGCGAACGCAAACAGCGCAAGCTCCCAGTTCAGCAGCGCCATGCCGACGGCCGTCGCGATGACCGTCGTCACGTTCGAGGCGATCGACGTCGCCGTGTTCGTGACGACGTTCTGCACGCCGCCGATGTCGTTCGAGATCCGCGACTGCACCTCGCCGGTGCGCGTGCGCGTGAAGAACGCGAGGGAGAGCCGCTGCAAGTGGCGGAAGACGGCCGCGCGGAGGTCGTGCATCACCCGCTGGCCGACCTGGTTCGAAAGCAGGGTCTGGATCACGCCGAGCACGCCCGTGGCGATCGCGATCGCGATCATGCCGCCGGCGTTGTACGAGAGCGCCCGCGCGTTGCTGGTGGTGATCGCCGTGATGACGTGCTTGAGCAGGAACGCCGGAATGACGCCCAGCGCGGCCGCGACGACGATCAGCCCGACCAGGCCCCCGAGCCGGAGCCTGTAATGGGCGAAAAGCGGCCAGATCCGCCTCAGATTCGCGCGGCGCACCGCCGGATCCGCCGGGCGCTCGGGCGCCGCTGCGGACGAGTGGAAGAACATCCCCATTGAAGGTCAGAGTAGTTCCTCGGGCACTATCAAGGCATGCGCGTCACCGTTCGTCTCTTCGCCGGCCTCCGCGAGCGCGCCGGCACGGCCCGTCTCGAGGTGGACGGCGTCGAGCTCGTCGACGACGTGTGGGCGCAGCTTGCCCTCGGCGAGGAGCCGCCGGGTCTGTTGTACGCCGTCAATCGCGCCTACGTCGAGCGCGGTCAGCCGCTCGCGGACGGCGACGAGGTCGCGCTCATCCCACCCGTGTCGGGCGGGGACTTCCTGATCAGCGCGCAGCCGCTCGATGTCGCCGCGGTGATCGCGGAAGCCTCCGACGACGAGGCGGGCGCCGTCGCGTCGTTCGTCGGGACCGTCCGCAGGCACTCGCGGGACCGCAGCGTGCTGTACCTCGAGTACGAGGCGTTCGCGGAGATGGCGGAACCGATGCTGCGCGCCCTCGCCGCGGATCTGACCGCAAAGCACGGCCTGGCCAAGGTGGCAATCCACCACCGGGTCGGCCGCGTAGAGATCGGCGAGCCGAGCGTCGCGATCGCGGTCTCCGCGGCCCACCGTGCCGCCGCCCTCGACGCCTGCAAGGAAGCGATCGACACCCTCAAGGAGACGATCCCACTCTGGAAGAAGGAGTTCTACGAGGGCGGCGAGGAGTGGTTGGGACGCGGATCGTGAATACCACCCTGTGATGGACGAGATGCGCGACTACGAGCCGATCCAGCCGCGCGGCGGCGGACCGAACATCCGAAAGACGCTCGAGCGCATCGGCGGGCTTGCGGTGCTCATCGGCACGACCGCGCTCAAGTTCGGGTTCATCTTCGTCAAGTTCTTCGGCTTCTTCATCTCCATTGCCGCGTATCAGCTGTGGTTCGGCAGCTGGACGTTCGCGGTTGGGTTCGTGCTGATGCTGCTCGTGCACGAGCTCGGCCATGCGGCCGAGGCCCGACGGCAGGGGCTCAAGGTCTCGTGGCCGATGTTCATCCCGTTCTTCGGCGCGTACGTGAAGATCCAGCACGCCGGTCTCACGCCGTGGCGAAACGCGCTGATCTCGCTCGCAGGCCCGTTCGCGGGCGGTCTCGCCGCCGCGGGGGTCTGGGCGGCCGGCGAGGCGCGCGGGTCCACGTTGCTCATCGTGCTCGCCAACATCGGCTTCCTGCTCAACGCGTTCAACCTGCTCCCGATCGGCTTCCTCGACGGCGGACACATCGCCGCCTCGATTCGCGAGGCCTGGCGCATGCCCGTGATCCAATTCGAGGGCGGCGTGCCGGTGCAGGCATTCGCTCCGGACCGCACCCGCGCCTTGATCATCACCGCCCTCTACCTCGGCCTCGCCGGCGTGCTCGTGGCCGGCATGCTCGCGACTCACGCCCGCTGATGGAAGACAGGCGACTCCTCGAAGCCCATGAAGAGGGCCCCGCCGAGCTGCGGCGGCACACCGAGCTCATCGCCGAGGAGTTCTACGAGGGCTTCCTGGCCGTCGACCGGATCGACCGTCCTGCGGTGTCGATCTTCGGCTCGGCGCGCGCGCTCGAAGGGTCGGCCCCGTACGAGCAGGCGCGCGCGACCGCCCACCGCTTCGCCGACGCCGGCTGGGCGGTCGTCACGGGCGGCGGCCCAGGCGTGATGGAGGCGGCGAACCGCGGCTGCCGCGAGGGCGAAGGCCTCTCAGTCGGGTTCAACATCGAACTGCCGCACGAGCAGGGCGCGAATCCGTACATCGACGTCCTGCTGACCTTCCGGCACTTCTACGCGCGCAAGACGATGTTCGTGAAGGCGGCGGAAGGATTCATCGTCTTCCCCGGCGGCTTCGGCACCGCCGACGAGCTGTTCGAGTCGCTCACGCTCATCCAGACGGGCAAGGTGCTGCACTTCCCCGTCGTCCTGTTCGACACGGCGTTCTGGTCGCCGATGCTCGAGTGGGTGCGCGACCGCGTCCTGCCGCTCGGCATGATCGCCCCCGACGATCTCGAGCTGGTGACGGTGACGGACGATCCGGAGGAAGCCGTCCGCGTCGTGCTCGATTCGTACCGCGTGCTCTTCCCCAACGGCGGCCATTCGTACGGTGCGCGCAAGGCCGACGCGCAGCAGCGCTAGCGTACGAAGACGTACGAGCCCGGGTGCGTGAAGCGCAGCGGCAGCGACGCGAGCTTGCCGTGCGCGCCGTAGAAGTCGATGCGCGCGTTCCAGGGGACGGGCTGGGCGTCGAGTGACTCGAATGTTCCCCAGGTCTTGTAGCCCCGCCGGAAGACGACCTGCGGTCCCTGTGCATGGACGATTCGCTTCGTGCCGCGGATCTCGGTCCAGGTCATCCCGGCCGTCCAGACGGTGACGCGGGTCACGGCCGCGCTCACGACACCGCCGATGTAGATCGGCCAGTGGCCGTTGAAGGACGTCACAGCGCCAACGTTCACGACCGCAACGTGTCCTACAAGCTGCTCGGGACAGAAATAGCGCGGCGCGAGAGACCCGGCCTGCGCGCCGATGCACGTGCGTCCGAGAGCGCCACGTCCGGCGACGAGCAGGTACGACGGCTGATGAGGCAGCAAGCGCACCGCGGCGAGCACGCGCAGGCTTTGCGGATCGACGCGGGCGGCCGGCGCAGCGATGCGCAACGCCGACAGCGTCGCCCAGTTGACACCGAAGATGTTCGTCGACCGCATGTCGTCTCCGACGCGGAACCCAGGCAGACCGTGCGGCCACGTCCACCCGTGCGCAGCCGGGGTGACGTAGGAGGGCACGGGAATACTCGTCATCGCCGAGTGCGGCGGCCGGTACTGGGGACGGGCGAAGAGGAAGACGCCGGCGGTCGCCAGGATCGCGACCGCCACGATCAGGACCGCGAGGCGGTGCCGGAGGAGCGACGACGTCACGCCCACATGATCGACAGGCCGCACCGGCGGCTTGAATCGGCGTCCCGTAGCCTTAGGCGTCGTGGAGTTGCGTGATCTTCCCTCGGTGGACGAGCTCGCGCGCGGGCTGGACGACCCGCTTGCGGTCGACGCCGCGCGTGCCGTGCTCGACCGTGCGCGCGAGGAGATCCGCGCGGGCGCCGACCCGGGCGACCTGGCCGAGAGGCTGGCCGTGGAGCTG
>DATEXK010000375.1:0-2078 GCA_035257065.1 Gaiellaceae bacterium
TGAGCCGGCGCAAGCGCTGCCAGCGCGTCAGTCGCCCGAAGGTCGCGTCGCGGCGCGGCAACGTGAACGGGATGTCGGTGAGCCTGAAGCGGGCAACCTCCTCGATCAGGTCGATCTCGCGTGTCACGTCGCGCGCGCGCCAGGTCGGCACGAGGAACCCGCTCTCCAGGTCGCCGTCGAAGCCGAGCTTGCCGAGGATTGCCGTCTGTTCAGCCTCGGCGACGCTGAGCCCGAGGACGGCGTCCGTCCGCTCCGTCCTCAGCCGGATCGACTGCCGCTCGGGCAGCGTTCCCTGCACGTCGACGTCGCCCGTCCAGCGTGCACCGGCAAGCTCGACGATGAGCTGTGTCGCAAGCGTCGCGGCGGGGCCGGCCACATGCGGGTCGACGCCCTTCTCCCACCGGTTCGAGCCCTCCGTCCGCAGCGCGTGCCGCTCGGAGCTCTGGAGGATGCCGACCGGCTCGAAGTTCGCGGCCTCGAGGAGCACCGACGTCGTCGCCTCGCCGACCTCGGTCTCCGCGCCGCCCATGATCCCGGCGAGCGCGATGGCCCGCTCGGCGTCGGCGATCACGAGATCCGCCGGAACGAGCTTGCGCAGGTTCCCGTCGAGCGTCCGCAGCTCCTCGCCGGCCCGGGCGCGACGCACGATCACCACGCCGCCGGCCAGCGTCTCGTAGTCGAAGACGTGCAGCGGGCTGCCGAGCGCGAGCATCACGTAGTTCGTCACGTCGACGACGTTCGAGATCGAACGAACTCCTGCTGCGCGCAGCCGCGCCTTCAGCCACACGGGAGACTCGGCGATCTTCACGTCGCGGAACAAGCGCCCGACGTAGCGCGGGCAGCCGTCGAGATCCTCGACGCGCACATCGACCGGCTCGTCGCCGTCAATCGCCGGCTCGTCCCTCCGCAACGCAACCAGCTCGGCGTCGAACAGCGCGGCGACCTCGCGGGCGATCCCGTAGACGGAGAGCAGGTCGGGCCGGTTGCCGGTCGGCTCGACCTCGAGCACCTCTTCGACGAGCGGGAGCACGTCGGCGAGCGGCGTTCCCGGCTCGAGCGCCGCGTCGAGCAGCATGATCCCGTCGTGGTCGCCGCCGAGGTCGACCTCGTCCTCGGCGAGGATCATCCCCTCGGAGACTTCGCCGCGGAGCTTGCGCCGCTCGAGCGTGAGACCGTTCGGGAGGGTCGCGCCGGGCAGTGCGACTGCGACCTTCGCGCCGGCGCCGAAGTTCCAGGCGCCGCACACGATCTGGTACGGCTCGGCCTCCCCCACGTCGACCTTGCAGAGCTGGAGGCGATCGGCGTTCGGGTGCTTCGCGGCCTCGAGCACGTGCCCGACGCGGAACAGCCCGAGGTTGCCGCCCTCGTCCGAGACGCCGAGCCGGATCACCTCGTTCACCTCGGCGGTCGAGATCGACAACCGCTCGCCGATCTCCGACGCGGAAGCATCGACGCGCACGTACTCGCGCAGCCAGGAGAGCGGCACCAGCATTAGTGGGCGACCACTTTAGAACTGCCTCAGGAAGCGGAGGTCGTTCTCCCAGAACGGCCGGATGCCCGGGATGCCCAGCCGCAGCTGAGCCGTTCGCTCGATGCCCATGCCGAAGGCGAAGCCGGTGTACTCGTCCGGATCCCAGCCGACGAACTCGTAGAGATACGGGTCGACCATCCCGGAGCCGCCCATCTCGATCCAGCCGGAGCCCTTGCACGTGCGGCAGCCCGCGCCGCCGCAGATCGGGCACGAGACGTCAGGCTCCATCGACGGCTCCGTGAACGGGAAGTAGTGCGTGCGGAAGCGCACGTCGCGCTCGGGGCCGTACAGCGCCTGCATGACGTAGAGGAGCGTCCCCTTGAGGTCGGCCATCGTGATGCCCTTGTCCACGGCGAGGCCCTCGAACTGGTGGAAGATCGGGAAGTGCGTCGCGTCGATCGTGTCGCGGCGGTACGTGCGCCCGATCGAGACCATGTAGATCGGCGGGCGCTGCGACTCCATCTTGTGGATCTGCGCCGGCGAGGTCTCGGTCCGCAGCACGGTGTCGTCGCCGAGGTAGAGCGAGGCACGCGGCGAGCGCGAGGGG
>DATEXK010000376.1:0-17325 GCA_035257065.1 Gaiellaceae bacterium
CCGGCATCGGAATCGGAGTCGACGGCCGCTGGCCGGGCGGCTGGGGCGACGTGGTCGCGGGCGTGCTCGGTGCGCTCGCCGGCGCGCTCGGCACCGCTCAGATCGTCAGCGGTGCACTCCGTCGCGGCGGGACGCGTGGAGCCACTGCAGCGCTCGTCGCGGGTGGCGCGCTCATTGTCGCCGCACTCGCGCTCGTGCCCGTCCTCGGCTATCTCGAGGCGCTCGCCCTGCCCGCACTCGCCGCTCGACTGCGCAAGCGCGCACCGGAGCGGTACGCCGGGTTGCGCACGCTCGCGAAAGACTGATGTCCACACCCAAGAAGCTCGTCCTGATCGTCGTGGACGGGTTGACGCCCGCAGGGTTCGAGCGCGCGATCGGCGATCGCCGCGCGCCCGCGCTCTCGTTCCTCGCCGAGCACGGCACGTATCAGCGGGCCACGTCGGTCTTCCCGTCGCTCACGCCGGTCTGTCTCTCGTCGATCGCCACCGGGTCGGGGCCGGACGTGCACCACATCCCGCACCTCGTGTGGTGGCACCGGGGCGAGCGCCGCATCGTCGAGTACGGCTCCTCGTTCGCCGCAGTGCGCGCAGCCGGCGTCGCGCAATCGCTCACCGACACGATCTACAACCTGAACCAGCAACACCTCTCGAAGAACGCGGTGACGGTGTACGAGGCGCTCGAGGATGCGGGCTACGTCGCCGCCGCCGTGAACATCACGTGTTACCGCGGCCGCACGCGCCACAATCCGACGCTGCCGTGGGTGACGAAGCCCGCGTTCGGCCCGAAGCGGTTCTTCTTCTACAGCCTGTTCGAATCCGATGCGACCGGAGCACCGCTCGCGGTGCGCAACCGCCAGGCAGGATCGATCGATACATACGCCTCCGCCGTCGGCCGCTGGCTCGTGACGCGTGACGGCTTCGACTTCCTCGTCTACTACCTGACCGATTTCGACTACGCATCGCACGTGCACGGACCGCTGGGAGCCGACGACGTCGCGCTCGAGCGCACCGACGCAGCGATCCAGGCGCTGCTCGACGCTGCCGGCGGGCCCGACGAGTTTCTCGAGCGCTACGCCGTGATCCTTCACTCCGACCACGGCCAGACGACGGTGCAGGACGCAGCGCAGCTCGAACTGCCTCTCGCGCGCTTCTCCGACGAGATCGTCGTCACCGCCTCGAACCGCGCAGGGCAGGTGTATCTGCTGCCCGACGCGCGCTTCGAGGCTGCCGACCTTGCGCGGAGCCTCGACGGCGAAGTTGCCGTCGAGACGACGCTGCGCCGTGAAGGTGACGAGGCGGTCGCGCGACGGGAAGGCGAGGAGGTTCGGTTCCGCCCCAACGAGACGGGGTGGGAGTGGAGCGGCGACGCGTCGATTCTCGATCATCCCGACGCCTTCCACCGCAGCTGGTCGGCGCTCGCGAACCCGAACGCCGGCGAGCTGCTTGTGTCTGCGACCGAGGGTTGGGAGCTGATGGACATGGGCGGCCGCGACCACTCCGGCGGCGGCAGCCACGGATCGCTCAGCGAGGGGGATTCGATCGTGCCGCTCCTGACGATCGGCGTCGATGCGGCGCCCTCGCGCATCACCGACGTGACACCCGCCGTACTCGAGCATTTCGGAGTGGAGGTGCCCGCGTCGATGCGCATCGCGACGCCTGCGCATGCAGCCTGACCCCCAGGCGCTTCGCCGCAACGCGATGGTCGAGCGCCAGCTGCGTTTACGCGGCATCGACGACGAACGCGTGCTCTCCGCCATGGCGACGGTGCCTCGCGAGCTCTTCGTGCCCGCCGCCGAGCGTGCGCGAGCTTACGTGGACGGCGCGCTGCCGATCGGTGCCGGACAGACGATCTCGCAGCCGTACATGGTCGCCTTGATCTGCAGCAGCCTGCGCCTGCGCGGCGGTGAGCGCGTGCTCGACGTCGGGACGGGCTCCGGCTACCAGGCCGCAGTGCTCGCGGAGATGGGCTGCGATGTTCACTCGATCGAGCGCGTGCCGGAGCTCGCCGACCAGGCACGTGAGGCGCTCGCGGCGGCGGGCTACGCCGATCGCGTCCACGTGCACGTCGGTGACGGCACGTTGGGGCTGCCGGAGGAGGCGCCGTTCGGGGCGATCGCCGTCGCGGCCGCGGCCCCGGGCGTGCCCCCGGCGCTCTACGACCAGCTGGCCGAGGGAGGTCGTCTCGTCGTCCCGGTCGGGGCCCGGCTGGAGCAGCTGCTTCTGGCGGTTGTGCGGTCTCCGGAGGGCCCGGTGACGCTTCCCGGCGTGCCCTGCCGGTTCGTTCCGCTCGTCGGAGCAGGCGGGTTTCGCGGCTAGATGACGGGAATCAGCCGCCAAAGTTTGCGCAGCGTCCGGCCGGACAGGAACGATGGCGTCATGGGGTCTCTCTCCGCTTCGGCGGCGCTTCAACTTCCCGTGCGGCTGCGCGGGATCGAGCTCGGGCGTCCCGTCGACCTCCTCCTGGAGGCCGACACATGGAACGCGCTCGGCTTCGTCGTGCGCTGCCGCGACCGGTCACAGCGGTTCCTGCCCCTCGCGGCGGCCGAGACGACCGAAGACGAGATTCGCGTCGGCTCGGCGCTGCTGCTGCTCGAGGACGTGGGGTTCTACCGCGCCCGAGGCACGTCATATCGCAGCCTGCTCGGCGGTGAGGTGCAGCGTGGCGGGCGATCCGCCGGCCGGCTTCGAGACCTCGTGCTCGCGAACGGCGAGGTCACCGAGCTCGAGCTCGATCGCGGAGGCGCAAACGGCGTCGTCCGCGTGCCCGCGCCCGGTCTCGTCGTCGTGCCGTCGCGGGCGTCGGCGGCCTGACAGCTACCCTCGGCAACCGATGAGAGCCTCAGCTCGCGAACGCGCCGGCACGGCGCTGCGGGCCCGCCGGAACTGGGAGCAGCTTGCGAAGTTCTGCGCCGTCGGCGCGGTCGGCTACCTCATCAACCTCGGCGTGTACACGGCGCTGCTCCACGGCGGGCTGCACTACTTGGTCGCCGCGACGGGGTCGTTCTTCGTCGCAGTGTCGAGCAACTACGTGCTGAACCGCTGGTGGACGTTCCACGACCGGCGCGCCGGCGTTGCGGCGCAGGGAATGCGGTTCTTCATCGTCTCGCTCGCATCGCTCGGTGCGAATCTCCTCGTGCTGCACGTGCTCGTCACGCTCGGGGTGGGAAAGCTCGTCGGTCAGGCGGTCGCGATCGTGCTCGTGACCCCGCTGAACTTCATCGGGAACAAGCTCTGGTCGTTCCGCCGGCTTGTCTGACACGGTCGTCGTCTTCGCCGGCGGAGCGCCGCCGAGCTCCCGCGCGCTCGCGGCGGTGCCGCCCGGCGCGCTGATCGTCGGCGCAGACAGAGGCGCGGAGCATGCGCTCGACTGCGGGTTGCATGTCGACGCGGCCGTGGGCGACTTCGACTCGATCTCGCCTGCCGCGCTTGAAGCGCTCGCGCACGCGGGCACTCGGATCGTGCGGCATCCGGTCGCGAAGGACGCGACCGACCTCGAGCTTGCCCTGGACGAAGCGATGGCGCTCGCGCCACGGCGGATCCTGCTCGTGGGCGGCGTCGCCGGCCGCTTCGACCATCTGCTCGGCGAGCTGTCGCTGCTCGCATCCGACGCGTACGCCGCCGTCGAGCTCGACGCCGTCCTCGGTGACGCTGTCATCGACGTCGTCCGTCGCGAGCGGACGCTGGTCGACGATATCGGCGCGCTGATCTCGCTGTTGCCCCTGCACGGTCCTGCCGTCGGAGTGACGACGAGCGGTCTCGCCTATCCGTTGAACGGCGAGACGTTGACGCCCGGCTCGAGCCGGGGCATCTCGAACGTCTTCGCCGAGCGCGAGGCGCGGGTGTCCGTCGAGCACGGCGTTCTGCTGGCCGTGCGTCCCGGCGAGCACTAGCTGCGCGCGGCGCACCGCCGCGGCAGGTACCGCGTGGTCACGACGGAGGAGATCGAGGGAGCGCGGGCGAGCAGCGATTGCGCCTGCATCCATTGTCCGAACCGCCGCCACTGCGCGACGCGCAGGCAACCGATTCCGCTCGTGCCCGCGAGCAGCGCGAGCGTCGCGTGCGTGGAGCGTGAGAGGAACGTGGGCTCGGACGCAGTCACGTGACCGAGGATCGCGATCGCACGTCCGGGGTCGCGCCGCGCAAGCGCGGTTCCGGCGAGGAAGGCGCCGACGAAACGCGTCACTGTTGCTCGATACTGCGGGTCCGAACGGAGGCGCGACGAGCTCGCGACGAGGACGAGCTCGTCGTACGTGGGAATGCCCGCGCGATCGACGGGGATGACCGTTGGGTGCAGGCCCCGCTGCTCGAGCTGGATGCCTTCGACGTTGCGATAGACGCCGAGCACGGCGTCCACTTTGTGGGCCAGCAGCGCGGGCAGGAGGTTGTAGCCGACGTTCACGATCTTGACGTTCTTGCGCGTGAGGCCGACATGCTTCAGGACGGTGTCGAGCGTCGCGTAATCCGACGGCACGCCGGTGATGCCGATCGTCCGGCCCGCGAGGTCGCGAACCGATCGCACCGACGGCTCGACGGCGATGATCGAGTTGAGCGGCTGCGGTACGACGGCCGCGACGGCGACGACGGGCAGCTTCTTCGCGGCGGCGAAGAACAGCTCCTGCTCGTACGAGACGGCGAGGTCGCTCTTGCCGGCGGCAACGAGCTTCAGCGGTGCGGTCGGATCGGAGGGCGCGCGAATCGACACGTCGAGGCCCGCCTTCGCAAAGAGGCCGGCGTCGCGCGCGACGTAGAAGCCGACGTGGTCGGGGTTCGGTGTCCAGTCGAGCGTGAGCGTCACCTTCCGGCCTCCCGCCGATCCAGCGCCCGCAGCGAGGATGAGCGCCGCGAGAACGGTGCCGGCGATCGCGCGCTTACGCATGGGGAACCTCCCGCTTCCAGGGGACGAGGAGATGCTCCGAGACGGTGACGAGCGCGTAGAGCGCGAGCGCGATCGCGGAGAGGATGAGGACGGCTGCGAAGATCCGCCCCGTCGCGAGTGCGGGCTGCGCCTGAAGCATGACGAAGCCGAGCCCGGACGAGGAGCCCGCCCACTCGCCGAACACGGCGCCGACCGCCGCGTACGTCGCGGCGATCCTCAGGCCGGAGAAGATCGCCGGCAGCGCGGCGGGAAACTCGACGCGCCGAAAGATCGCGAACCGGCTCCCGTGGAGCGTGCGCATCATCCGGACGAGCTCCCTGTCGACCGATTGGAGCCCGTCGGCAGCGTTCACGACGATCGGGAAGAAGCACACGATCGCCACCACGACGAGCTTCGGTGCAATGCCGTAGCCGAGGACGATCGCGAGGACCGGTGCCAGCACGACGGTCGGCACCGCCTGCGAGAGAACGAGCAGCGGCAGCAGCGCGTGCCGGAGCGCGGACGAGAGGTGGACGAGCACTGCGATCGTGAGTCCGAGCAAGACGGACAGCAGAAAGCCGAGAACGACTTCGCGCACGGTCACCAGCGTCGCGTTTCCGAGCAAGCCGGCATCGGCGCCGAACGCAGACGCGATGGAAGAGGGAGCGGGGAAGAGATAGTCGGGCACGTGGGCGGCGCGGACGACGAGCTCCCAGACGCCGGTCGCGGCGGCAAGAAGGACGAGCGGCGGCATGAGGCGTCTCATCCGAGCGCCTCGAGCGTGAGCTCGCGCAGTGCGACGAAGGCGGGGCTCGTCACGAGCTCGCGGCGTGTCCGGCCGTCGCGCGGAAGGCGCACGTCGAGCTCGGAGACGATCCGGCCGCCGTCGAGAACCAAGACTCGGTCGCACAGCAGAAGCGCCTCTTCGATGTCGTGCGTGACGAGCAGCAGCGTGCGCGGCTCGGTGTCGAGGGCCGCCGCGAGCCATTCCTGCAGCTCGCCGCGCGTGATCGCATCGAGTGCGCCGAACGGCTCGTCGAGCAGGAGCACCTCCTTGCCTGCGAGGAGCGTGCGGAGGAACGCGACGCGCTGCCGCATCCCGAACGAGAGCTGAGCGGGTCGCAGCCACTCGGCGCCCGCGAGCCCGAGCCGTTCGAAGAGCGGCTCGGTCCGGCGTCGTGCCTCGTCCCGCGGCAGGCCGTCGTTGACGAGCGCGAGGCAGGCGTTGTCGAGCGCGGTGCGCCAGGGGAGAAGACAGTCGCGCTGTGGCATCAGCGCACACTGCGCGAGCCGTGCTTCGGCTGCGGTCTCGCCTCCGACGGACACCGTGCCGTCGTCGGTCTCGTCGAGGCCGGCGACGAGTGAGAGCAGCGTCGACTTGCCGGCCCCGCTGCGGCCCACGATCCCGACCCGCTCACGCAGCCGCACGTGGAGGTCGACTCCGTCGAGCACCCGCTTGCCGCCGAGCATCCGCATGACGCGGTCGAGAACGACGCCTGCGACTGCGATCGGAGATCGAGCGTCCGTCACCTCGGCGATCGACTGCATCGTGCGCTCCCTTCGCCGGCATGACCCGGATCAGGTTCGACGGGTACGCGCTAGGAAACGCTCTCTCAGTCCCTCAGACAGGGACTCCCCGGTTTCGGCAAGCCTACCGACCGGTCATGGATGGTTGATGCCATGGCGGGGTGCGTCTGGGGATGACTCAGGCCAAGCCGTGTGGTGGGGCCAGCCGAAGGCAAGGCTGGTTGCCTTGCCAAGGCTGGGCCGGCCGCACGGCGCCGCGCATGAGCCACCATCCAGGCGTGCCTTGTCGTGGCATCAATCATCTAGCCTGCCAGCGGTGTCGCGCCGCCTCCTCGCCGGTCTCGTCTGCGCGCTCGCGCTCGCGCCGGCAGCCAACGCCGCGACGACGCCGACCGCCCCCGTCTTCAACGGCAAGGGACGGCTCGTCCAGACGCCCTTCGCTCCTGCGCTCGGAACGGCGCACCTGACGAAGAAGCACGTGCTCGCCGTCTTCGAGGCGAATCCGACGGTCTCCGCATGGCTCGGCCGGTATCCGTCGAAGGGGCTCGTCGACGAGGAGACGTACGACTCGAAGCTCGCGAGCTGGACGGTCAAGATCTGGTGGGGGAAGGCCGGCGAGATCGCCGAGGGCCGCGTCGACGATGCGAGCGGTGTCGTGCTCGAGGCGTGGACCGGCCCCCTGGTCGCGTGGAAGATGGGCCGCGGCTACAAGGGCGCGTTCGGCGGCGACAAGATCAACGATCCCTGGATCTGGGGCGCGTTTTGCTTCGTCTTCTTCCTCGGGCTCGCGGACCTGCGGCGACCGCTTTCAGTCCGCAACCTCGACCTGCTGATGCTGCTCTCGCCGACCGCGTCGCTCTGGTATTTCAACCACGGTGACGTCTTCACGGCGGTGCCGCTGTTCTATCCGGCGATCGTATGGGTTGTCATTCGGGGCGTGTGGATCGGCGCAACCGGTCGCGGCTCGCGTACACGAGCGGTTTGGCCCGCGTGGATCCTGCTTGCGGCCGCGGTGTTCCTTGCCGGTTTTCGCATCGGCTTGAACGTCCAGGCATCGAACGTGATCGACGTCGGCTATTCGGGAGTCATCGGTGCGGAGCGCATCGTGCACGGCGAGGCGCCCTGGGGGAACTTCCCGGTGGAGGACGATCTGAAGGCCTGCGGTCCGACCGATGCTGCAGGCGAGATCCGCGACCGGATCCAGACGAACGGCCGCTGCGAGTCGGCGAATCCGCAGGGCGACACGTACGGCCCCGTGGCCTACGAGTCGTACATCCCCGGCTACCTCGTGCGCGGCTGGAGCGGCAAGTGGGACGGCCTTCCCGCGGCCCACTTCACGTCGATCGCCTTCGATCTTCTGAGCATGCTCGGCCTCTGGCTCGTCGGGCGTCGCTTCGGCGGCTTCAAGCTCGGGGCCGCGCTCACGTTCGCCTGGGCCGCGTATCCATTCACGCAGTACGCGTCGAGCTCGAACACGAACGACGCATTGATGCCGTGCTTCCTCATCTTCGGCTTCTGGCTTGCCTCGTCACCGGTCGGACGCGGCGTGTTCGGCGCGCTCTCAGCGTGGACGAAGTTCGCCTCGCTCGTCGTGGCGCCGCTCTGGCTGACGTACCCGGAGCGGCGGCTGTCGAGACGCTTCGTCGCAGGCTTCGCCGCGGCGACGCTCGCCGCATTCTCCGTCGTCCTGCTCGAGCCGAGCCCGCTCCACGAGCTCCGCGTCTTCTGGGATCGCACGGTCACGTGGCAGATCGGTCGCGACTCGCCGTTCTCGATCTGGGACTGGGGGCAGTACCACGCCCGCGGGCTTCCCGACCTGAAGCTCGTGCAGCACGTGTTCCAGGCGCTGCTCGTCGCCGGCGCCCTCGCGGCCGCTTTCGTTCCACGGCGCAAGTCTCCGCTCCAGCTTGCGGCGCTCACCGCAGCGCTGCTCGCCGGCTTCGAGCTGGTCCTCACCTACTGGCTCTACACGTACATTCCCTGGTTCTTCCCCTTCGCCGCGATCGCGCTGCTCGCGCCTGCGGCGCTCCACCGACCGCGACAGGACGATGCCGAGAATCCGCAGCTCGAGCCGCCGCAGCTCGTTCCTTCCGGCTGAGCTTCGCGGCCCGCTGATCGCGGGCGCCGGCATCTTCGTCGCGGCGTGGTCCTTCGTCTCGTTCCTGCCCGCGTACGGCGACTGGCTGTTCGGCGACGTCCGGTTCTACGACAACTGGGCCAACATGATGTCGAACCATCTCGTCCCGTATCGCGACTTCAACCTCGAGTATCCGCCCGGTGCACTGCCGATGTTCCTGGTGCCGGTCTATCTACGCAAGCTCGCCGGCTACTACAGCACCTACTACTTCTGGTTCCGCATCGAGCTTCTCGTCGTCGGGTTGCTCGTGCTTCTCGCGATGGCGTACGCGCTCGCGCAGCTTGGCGCATCGCGGCGCCGCGCGTACGCCGCGCTGTGTTTCGCCGCCACCGGCCCGGTACTGCTCGGCCCCGACGCCCTCGCGCGCTTCGACTACTGGCCGGCGCTGCTCGCGGTCGCCGCTGTCGCGGCACTCGTCGCCCGCCGGCCGATGCTCGCATGCGGCTTCGCCGCGGCGGGAACGGCGGTGAAGGTCTACCCCGCAGTGCTCATCCCGCTCGCGCTCATCGAGCTGTGGCGCCGACACGGGCGGCAGGCTGCTGTGAAGGGGCTTGCGCTCGTGGTCGCGGTAGTCGGTGCGATCACCGTGCCGTTCGTCATCGCCGCGCCACACGGGCTGTCCTGGGCGCTGCACCGCCAGCTCAATCGTCCGTTGCAGGTCGAGAGCCTCGGCGCTGTCTTCTTTGGTGCGGCGCATCAGATCGCGGGCGTGCACCTGCACGTCGTCAAGAGCGCAGGCTCCGACAATCTCGTTGGCTCGGGACCGCATCTCGCAGGGACCCTCTCCAGTGTCCTGACGCTTCTTGCGCCGCTTGCGGTCTACGCGCTGTACGCACGCAGCGAGGGCACGCGTCAAGAGCTCGCGACTGCGAGCGTTGCCGCGGTCACCGCGTACGTCGCGTTCTCGAAAGTGTTCTCGCCGCAATACCTCGTCTGGCTCATCCCCCTCGTGCCGCTCGTCGGCGGACGGCGCGGACTGCGCGCGAGCGCGCTGCTCTTCGTGATCGTCGGGATGACTCAGATCTGGTCGCCGTACCGCTACGGCGATTACCACAAGATGCACACGGCGTGGCTGATCTGGCTCGTCTTCGCGCGTGACCTGCTCGTGCTCGTGCTGGTCGCGGTGTTGGCCTGGCCGTCAGGCAGGAACGCGAACGAGCTCGATCCCGTGCGCCCGGCCGTCGTCTGAGCAGTCGATCACGACGCCTTCGAGCCGCACGTCACCCTCCGCGGGCTGGAACCGGACCGGCAGACGTGTACGCATCCGGCGGATCGCGAGCTCCGCTTCGACGCCGATGACGGAATCGTGCGGGCCCGTCATCCCTGCGTCGGTGATCGCCGCGGTGCCGCCCGGTTGGATGCGGGCGTCATTCGTCTGCACGTGCGTATGCGTGCCGATCACTGCCGTGACGCGACCGTCGAGCCAGCGTGAGAGCGCGACCTTCTCGCTCGTCGCCTCTGCGTGGAAGTCGACGATCACGACCGGTGCGAGCGCGCGCGCCTCGTCGACGAGGCCGTCCACGACCTCCCAGGGCGAGACCGGCGTGTCGAGCCCGATCGAGCCGAGCAGGCTCAACACTGCGACGGCGACTCCATTGCGCGCCTCGAAGCTCGTGAGACCGCGGCCCGGCGTCAGGGCGCCCTGGTTCGCCGGGCGGATCACGCGCTCGCTCGACGCGAGGTA
Source organism: Gaiellaceae bacterium (assembly GCA_035257065.1). Taxonomy (GTDB): domain Bacteria; phylum Actinomycetota; class Thermoleophilia; order Gaiellales; family Gaiellaceae; genus Palsa-739. The sequence goes on from DATEXK010000376.1 coordinate 10,203, forward strand.
GCCGCCGATCCCGTCGCGGCGATACGTGTGGTTGCCGAGCGTCACGACGTCCGCGCCGGACGCGAGCAGCTTCTCGGCGAGCTTCGGCGTGATGCCGGCCCCGTCCGCGATGTTCTCGCCGTTGACGATGCATGCGTCGATATCGAGCTCTTCACGCAGCTTCGGCAGATGCTGCTCGATCGCTCGCCGGCCCGCTGGGCCGAAGACGTCGGCCAGGAAGAGGACTCTCAGCTGAGGACCAGCGCGGCGGCCGGCCGGACTTCCACCGACACGTGGTTGCCCGCGTCGTTCGTGTACTTCGCCAGAGCCTGCGATTCGTACGGAGCGAGATTCACGACGGCGCCGATCTTCGTCCGGCCGCTGACGACGTTCGAGCCGACCGCGATGGCGGGGTCGGAGCGAAGCTGTGTCAGCGTCACGACGAGTGAGGGCGCGCTCTGCGGCTGGATGTCGATCCGCGAACCGAACCGATGACCCGCGACGATGTACGGCGAGACGCCGACGACCGTGCCGTCGACCGGCGAGAACACGTCCGTGCCCGGGGTTGCGCCGACGTCGAGCGCAGACGTCGAGCCGCTGCCGAGCTGATACCAGAGCGGATGACCGCCACCGCCGCCGAACACCGCGTGGAACACGCGCTGCACGACACCTTCGTTGCCCTGCTGCCCGATCGGCGCGAGCGTCATGGCGCCGTCGTCGGCCGAGTGATAGCCGATCGCCGTCGCGCGCCCTTGCGAGATCGGCATCTGCAGGCGAACCGGTCCGCGCACCGCGACGATTTGCGGATAGGGCTGCGTCTGCGACGGCGCACCGATGTCCGCGACCGAGATGCGCTGGAGCGTCTGCGACGCCCCGCCGCCGAAAGCGGTCAGCAGGAGAGCGATCACGAGCACGATCGCAAGCAGGGTGAGGAGCGCGAAGCGACGGGTCCGACGCGCGGTGCGCATTTCCCGACCTTCGACGCGCCGCCTCCGGTTGGGGCGTGAGGACGGCAAGTCGAGGGCCACCGTATCGAAGGATCGGGCCTCCGACAACCGGAGAGGCGCTCGACCTCGTGACACCTGTCGCAGCTCCACCCCTCCGTGCTCGAGGCTGCGCGCGGGTGGCTCGAGCCAGAGCTCGTGACGATCGAGGGCTGCCCCACCGTCTTCGAGGAAGCTCCAATCCCAGGCATCGTCCCGAATCCGGCGGATCGCCGCTGTACCATCGCTTGCATGGCGGGCACCCAACTCGAGCCGGCCGGCCCGTCCTCCACGCGCATCGAGATTCCGCGCTGGATGCAACTCGTCGGGCTGCCTTTGCTGCTTATCCTCGCGTGGATCGTCGCTGGGGCGGTGCGTCACGTGGTCTTCCTCTTCCTCGTGGCACTGCTGATTGCGTTGCTCCTCAATCCGCTCGTGCGAGGACTTGGGAGGGTGTGGATTCCGCGCGGCCTGGCAGTCGCGATCGTGTATCTGACGTTCGCCGCTGCGGTGGCAGTTGCGGTCATCGCTCTCGCGACTGTTGTGGTGCAGCAGACGCGCCACGCCAGTCACAGGGTCGACAACTACTTTACGGTCGCGTCCGGACACCCTCTCGAGACGGGCGCCGTACATGACCTCACGCGTACGCAGCACTGGCTCGACACGCATCATCTGAAGCGCATCAGGATCGAGAAGCAGGGAACGAAGTTTCTCGACTCGATCGGAACGAAAGACGTCGAGAAGTACACGACGAAGGCGCTGAACTGGGCGGAAGGGGCCGGGCTTGCAGTCGTCGGCCTGCTGTTCAGCACCGTGCTGATCATCGTCGTGTCGATCTACATGCTGCTCGACATGCACCGCCTCGCCGCTGCCGTGAACAGGCGGTTCCCGCCGCGACTCGGGAGCACGCCGTTGATCGAACGGATGGAGCAGGCTCTCGCGAGCTATGTGAAGGGACAGCTCGCGCTCTCGTTGATCATCGGTGTGAGCGCAGGCTTCGGCATCTGGATGCTCAGCATCGTCGGGCTGCTACCGAACGGCGGCCATTACGCGCTGCTTTTCGGCGTCTGGGCGGGGATCACCGAGCTGATCCCGTACATCGGGCCCTGGCTCGGCGCGTTGCCGCCCGTCGTGTACGCGCTCGTACAGCACCCGCTCTCGGCGTTGTGGGTCGCGCTGCTCTTCCTCGGGATTCAGCAGCTCGAAGGGCACGTCGTCGTGCCCAAGGTGATGGGCCACTCGTTGCGCCTGCATCCGCTGCTCGTGATCTTCGGCTTGCTCGCGGGCGGCGAGATCTACGGCTTCCCGGGCATCCTCGTTGCGCTGCCACTCCTCGCCGCCGCACGTGCAGCGTGGGAGTTCTTCGGCGAGCGCATCGAGCTCGCGCGCTGGGAGGTCGAGCAGCCGGTCGACGGCGCCGCGGGCATCGATCTCGCCCCGGCTGCGCCCGAGAGCCCGGCCGCCCCGTGACCGAGCCCCTCGTGCGCGCGCTTCGCGTCGCGCGGCGTTTCGGCGACGTCGAGGCGCTCGCCGCGACCGATTTCGAGCTCTCAGCGGGCGAGACCGTCGCGCTCGTCGGCCCGAACGGCGCCGGGAAGTCGACGCTGCTCGCGATCCTCGCCGGTGCGCTCGAGCCCACCGAAGGCTCCGTCGAGACGCACGCACGAGTTGGTTGGGTGCCGCAGCGGCCTGCGCAGTACGCCCGGCTCTCTCCGCGCGAGAACCTCGAGCTGTTCGCACGTCTCGAAGGTGTGCGCGATCCGGCCGACGCGGCGAGCGGCCTGCTCCAGCGTTTTTCGCTTCCGACCGGGCCGCAACCCGCAGGCCGGCTGTCGGTCGGCAACCGCCAGCGACTCAACGTCGCGCTCTCGCTCCTCGGCGAGCCGCGCGTGCTGCTGCTCGACGAGCCCACCGCTTCGCTCGATCCCGTGCAGCGTCGCCTCGTGTGGGACGTCGTCAACGCGCTCCGCGGTGAAGGCGGCGCGATCTGCTTCGCGACGCAGAACATCGACGAGGTCGAGCACGCCGATCGCGTCGTCGCGCTCCAGGACGGACGCGTCGTCGGCTCGTCGGTCGAAGCGGTCTTCGGATGAGGCCCGTCTGGCTGCTGTTGCGGAAGGACCTCACGGTGCTGCGCCGTTCGCCGCTGCTCCTCGGGGCGCTGCTCGCCTATCCGATCGTGATCGCGCTGCTCGTCGGCCTCGTTGCGGGCTACGCGAGCTCGAAGCCTCGCGTCGCGTTCGTCGACGAAGACGGCATCCCGCCCGTCGTTGTCGTCGGCGGCCATCGCTTCCACATCCAGACGGTGATCGACCAGGTCGCGAACGAGGTGACGCTCGTTCGGCTGGGCCCCAAGGAGGCGAATCGCGAGCTCGCCTCCGGCAAGGTCGTGGCGACGATCACGGTGCCGCCGGGCTTTCTGAGCCAGCTCGTCACGACCGTCCAGAGCCCCAAGCTCATCCTGCGCACCACGAACGGCGGTCTCGCCCCGCGCGTGACGCAGCAGATGCAGGCGCTCGTCTACCGGCTGAACCGCAAGCTGCAGGTGGGATTCATCGACGCGAACCTCCGGTACGTGCGCCTGATCTTGCACGGCGGCAACGCAAGCTTTCTCGGCAGGCACTACGACATCCTCGGCCTCGACAACATGGAGCAGGAGTTGAATGGGCTGCCGCCGAGCGCGCGCGTCGAGCGGATCCGCCGCTTCACCCAGGTCGCGCGGCTCGCGCTCGCACAGACGGGGAGCGCACTGCAGGCGACTGCCAACCCGATCGAGCTCGCGCAGCCGAAGTCGAAGGGCCGGTCGTGGGTGCTCTCCGCGCAGGTGCAGTCATACGGCATCGCGCTCACCGTCACCTTCCTTTCGCTTTTGCTCGCCGCCGGCGCGGCCGCCGCCGAGCACGACGAGGGGACGATCGGCCGGCTGCGTCGCGGGCTCGTGTCGCGCGGGCAGCTCGTGTGGGCGAAGGTCGCACTCGCCGGCGTGGTCGGCCTCGCGCTCGGCGCGGCGCTTGCGCTCGTGTTCGGCATCGTTGTCGAGGTGGGCGGCGTCACCGGGGGAGAGCCCTGGTCTCGCCTGCCCCTGCTGCTCGTGGGTGTTCTGCTCGCCGCCTGCGTCGTCGGCGCTGTCGGAACGCTGCTCGGAGCGCTCGCCCGCGAGGCGCGCACGGCGTCGCTTCTCGCCGTCCTCGTCGTGCTGCCCGTCGTGTTCCTCGGGCTCGTGCCGAGGGGAGCGGTGGCGGTCGCCTGGTGGGTCAGCGACTTCCTCCCGTTCTCGCATGCGGTGCGGTTCTTCGGCGCCGCGCTCTTCGACCCGAGCCCGTGGCGGCACGTCGGCGTCGAGACCGCATGGCTCCTCGGCCTGGGCGTGGTGTTCTGGGCCCTCGCCCGTCTCAGCGTCCGCCGCCTGACCGCCTAGTAACAGTCTGTTACGAGGGAGGGCGGTGTTCTGCCAGGCATTGTCCGGCCTTGTAACAGTCTGTTACTTGGCGCTCGGCATACTGTTTTGGGTATGAGCTCCTTCCCGGACGTCCGCCTACGCCGCTTTCGCCGCACCGGGGCGCTGCGGGGGCTCGTGCGCGAGACCCGGCTCGATCTCGAGGCTTTCGTGCAGCCGCTCTTCGTCGCGCCCGAGTCGCTGCGCAACGAGGCATTGCCGGGCATGGCGCGCTTCTCGGTCGACGACGTCGTGCGCGAGGTCGAGGAGCTCGTTCGCGGCGGCGTGCAGGCGGTGATGCTCTTCGGCGTGCCCGAGGAGAAGGACGAACAGGCGACCGGCGCCTGGGAGGACGACGGCATCGTGCAGCTCGCGCTGCGCGCGCTGCGGCCGCGCTTTCCCGAGCTCGTGCTGATGACCGACGTGTGCCTCTGCGAGTACACGTCGCATGGGCACTGCGGCGTGCTCGTCGACGGCGAGGTGCACAACGATCAGAGCCTCGAGGTGCTCGCGCGCACGGCTGTCAGCCATGTCGAGGCCGGCGCCGACGTCGTCGCGCCGAGCGACATGATGGACGGCCGCGTGCACGCGATCCGCGAGGCGCTCGACGAGCAGGGCTCGGAGTCGACGCCGATCCTCGCGTACTCGGCGAAGTACGCGTCCGCGTTCTACGGCCCGTTCCGTGAGGCGGCCGACTCGGCGCCTGCGTTCGGTGACCGGCGCGGGTACCAGATGGATCCGGCCAACGTGCGCGAGGCGCTGCGCGAGTGCGAGCTCGACGTCGAGGAAGGCGCCGACGCGATCATGATCAAGCCCGCACTGCCGTACCTCGACGTGATTCGCGCTGCGCGCGAGTCGTTCGACGTGCCGATCGCCGCGTACAACGTCTCCGGCGAGTACGCGATGATCAAGGCCGCTGCGAATGCCGGCTGGATGGACGAGCGGCAGGCTGCGCTCGAGTCGCTCGTCGCGATCAAGCGTGCGGGCGCCGACCTGATCGTCAGCTACTGGACGAGGGACTTGCCCCAGTGGCTCTGAAGCAGCGCTCCGATCTGTACCGGCGCGCGCTCGAGCTGATCCCCGGCGGCGTCAACTCGCCGGTTCGTGCGATGAAGGCCGTCGGTCTCGACGAGCCGTTCTTCGTCTCGCGCGGCGAAGGCGCCTATCTCTTCGACGTCGACGGCAACCGCTACCTCGACTGGGTGCTCTCGTGGGGCCCGCTGCTCTTCGGCCACGCCGATCCCGAGACGATCGAAGCCGTGCGCGAGGCGGCGTTGCGCGGGACGACCTTCGGTGCGACGACGGAGGCCGAGGTCGAGCTCGCGGCGGAGATCGCCGACGCAGTGCCGTCGGTCGAGAAGGTGCGCCTCGTCTCGTCCGGCACCGAAGCCGCGATGAGCGCGCTGCGCCTCGCGCGCGGGTTCACGAGCCGCGACCGGATCCTGAAGTTCGCCGGCTGCTACCACGGGCACTCGGATGCGCTGCTCGCGAGCGCAGGTTCCGGGCTCGCGACGCTCGCCATTCCGTCCTCGCCCGGTGTTCCGCACGCCGTGACGGCCGACACGATCGTCGTGCCGTACAACAACATCGAGGCGGTCGCCGACGCGGTGATGCGCTACGGCGAAGGTCTTGCGGCGATCATCGTCGAGCCGGTCGCCGGGAACATGGGGGTCGTTGCGCCTGCGGATGGGTTCCTCGCGGTGTTGCGGCAGCTGTGTGACGCGTGCGGCGCGCTGCTCGTGTTCGACGAGGTGATCACCGGGTTCCGCGTCGCGCGCGGCGGCGCGCAGGAGCTCTACGGCGTGACGCCGGATCTGACCGTCCTCGGCAAGATCGTCGGCGGCGGCCTCCCGCTCGCCGCGTTCGGCGGGCGTTCCGACGTGATGGAGCGCCTCGCGCCCTCCGGCCCTGTCTACCAAGCCGGGACGCTGTCCGGCAATCCGCTCGCAACGGCCGCGGGCCTCTCCGTTCTGCGGCGGCTGCGCGACCCGGCCGTCTACATGGAGCTCGAGAAGCGCGGCGCCCGGCTCGAAGCAGGGCTCTCCCAGTTCGGCCGGGTCAATCGCGTCGGCGCGATGCTCACGCTCTTCAACACCGACGGCGACGTGCGCGACTTCGAGGACGCGCAGGCATGCGACGCCGAGCAGTACGCAGGGCTCTTCCGCCACTTGCTCGCGCGCGGCATCTACATCGCGCCGTCGCAGTTCGAGGCGATGTTCCTCTCACTCGCGCACGCCGACGAGGAGATCGACCGCACGATCGAGGCTGTCGGTGACTTCTACGGCGGCGCTTGAGCTCTGGGACACGATCGCGCGCGACGCGATCGCCGAGTCGTCCCTCTGGGGCGACGCGCTGCGGCCGGAGGCGGAGCGCGAGCGCGACCCCGTGTTCTCGCCCCTCGGCGAGGAGCGATTCGCGCTCGGGCTCGAGACGATCTACGAGGGATACCTCGTGCACTACGGTTCCCCGCGGCTCTTTGCGCCGGTCGACCAGGACACGGCGCTCCTGCTCGGCGACTACCTCTACGCGCACGGGCTCGTGCGGATCGCGGCGTGCGGCGACGTCGACGCTGTCGCCGATCTCTCCGAGCTGATCTCGCTCTCCAGCCAGCTCCGCGCCGAGGAGGCCGACGGCGACGGGCCGTTGTGGGCCGCGACGGCGTCGCTGCTCGGCAGCGGCACGAAACTCGACGCACCGCGCGCCGCGCTCCGGCTGCGGGCCGACG
>DATEXK010000377.1:0-6605 GCA_035257065.1 Gaiellaceae bacterium
TGGGCTCTTCAACGCGCGCTACTTCGCGACGACGCTCGCGGCAGAGATTGCGCGCGCCGGACGCTTCGAGCGGCCGATGTCGCTGATCATGGCCGACCTCGACCTCCTGCGCGACATCAACAACAGCTACGGCCACCTCGCCGGCGACGCGGTTCTCAAGGGAATCGCCGAGATCTTCCGTCAGCAGCTGCGCCACTACGACGTGCCGGCCAGGTTCGGAGGCGAGGAGTTCTCGATCCTCCTGCCGGAGACCCCGCCCGAGCAGGCGATGGAGATCGCGGAGCGCATCCGCCGCGCCGTCGCCGAGCGCGAGTTCGAGGTGGAAACCGCGACCGAGCCGATCCGCGCAACGGTGTCGCTCGGCGTCGCGGCGTTCCCGAAGGACGGCGTCGATGCGAACGAGCTGATTCATCAGGCGGACCTCGCGGTCTACCGCGCGAAGCTGCAGGGACGCAACCGCGTCCTCGGCGCCAGCACAGAGCCGCTGCTGCTCGCGGCTGAGCGCGGCGCGAAGCTGCGCGCCGTACGCGAGGACGGGGAGCACATGACGCCGCTTCCCGCCGCTGAGCAGTTCGAGCCGTCGGAGGAGCGCCGCCATCCGCGGCCGCACGCGCTGAACGGACCGACGTTCTTCTCGCTCTCGCGGCGTCTCGGCGTCGTCGTGGGCGTCGTCAGCGTCATCGGCTTCGCCGCGGGTATCGCCGGGCTCGTCTTCGGCCACAGCACCGACATCTACGGTCTGCTCGCGGTGATCGCACTCGTCGGCGGCGGCCAGGCGCTCTCGTTCGAGCTCGCCGAGGTGGAAGGCACGATCTCGGTCAGCGCCGTCGGCTCGCTCGCGGGCGCGGCGCTCTTCGACTACCGCGCTGCCCTGCCACTCGCCATCACCATCTGCGTCGTCGAGTGGAGCGCCCGCCGCCAGTCGCTGCACCAGGTCATGTACAACGTCGCGACGCTCTCGCTGTCCTCGCTGGCCGCCGCCGGGATCTTCTCGTTCGGCTTCGGCGGCAACATGAGCCAGCTCGTCGCGGCCACCCTCGGGGTCGTCGGCGGCGCCGTCTACTTCGGTGTGAACATGGCGCTGCTCAGCCTCGCGTCCGGCGTCGAGGGCCACGAGAACCCCTGGTCGGTCTTCCACGAGCGGTTCGCCTGGCTCCTGCCGCACTACCTCGTCTACGGCTTCATCGGCGCCGTCATGGGCCTCGCGTACCACGCCGTCGGCCTGTATGCGCTCGCCGTCTTCGCGGTGCCGCTGCTGCTGATGCGCAAGACCCAGGAGGCCTACCTCAAGCACACGCAGAAGTCGGCGATGAAGCTGCGCGAGGCGGCCGAGACGATTCAGTCCCAGAACGTCTCCCTCGAGCAGGCGAACCGGCTGCTTCGTGAGCGCTCGACCGCCGCGATGGAATCCCTCTCGGCCACCGTCGACGCACGCGACTCGTACACCGCTGGCCACTCGCGCCGCGTGCAGCAGCTCTCGCTCGCGATCGGCCGCGAGCTCGGGCTTTCGCAGGCCGAGCTCGACCTGCTCGGTCACGCGGCGCTCTTCCACGACATCGGCAAGCTCGCGATTCCGGATGCGATCCTCCTGAAGCCGGCGAGCCTGACCGCCGAGGAGTGGGCGCTCATGCAGCGCCACGCGGAGGAGGGCGCGCGCATCATCGACCGCCTCGGCTTCCTCCAGGACGCGGTGCCGGCGATTCGCCATCACCACGAGCGCTTCGACGGCACGGGCTATCCGGACCGGATCGTGGGCGAGGAGATCCCGCTCGGGGCCCGGATCATCCACGTCGCCGACGCGCTCGACTCGATGCTCACGACCCGGATCTACCGCGCGGCACGACCCGTCAACGAGGCGCTCGCCGAGGTCAAGAACAAGGCGGGCTCCCAGTTCTGCCCGCGCTGCGTCCAGGCGCTCGAGCGCATCCTGCCGCTCGAGTCGATCGTCGGCGACCTGCCCGGCGAGGCGCAGAAGCAGCGCCCCGAGCTCGTCATCGCCGCCGCGTCGTAGGCCCGCTGCTCGCCGGGTCCGCGCGGCCTGACTTGCGGATTGCTCAGCGTGCTCTACCATTCTTGGCATGGCACAGAAGCCACGCTTCCGGGCCGTCGCGGCGATCGACCCGGGTGCTTTGGCGGATTTCCAGGCCGGAATCCGCAAGCGCTACTCGGACGAGCAGATCCTCGCCGAGCTTCGCGAGAGCGCTGAGCGGCTGGGCCGCTCGCCGACGATGCGCGAGTTCGCGGCCGACGAGCAGACGACTGTTCATCCACAGACGGTGATCGAGCATTTCGGCTCGTGGAACGCCGCCAAGCGCTCGGCCGGCCTCGTCCCGCGCCGCTTCGCGACCCGCGAGGAGCTACTCGGCCTGCTGAAGGAGCTGGGGGAGGAGCTCGGGCGCACGCCCACTGCGCGCGACATCGACGAGCGCAAAGGCAAGCTGCCGTCCAAGTCGCTCTACTGGCACACGTTCGGCTCGCTTGCAAACGCGTTGCGGGAAGCCGGCTTCGACGTACCGGTGGGGGAGGAGCGGCTCGAGCGCGCCGTCGAGCAGGGGACGGAGCTCGCCCGCGCGATCGGCCGGCTCCCGAAGTTCGCCGACTGGGCCGAAGCCCGCAAGCAGAACGGCGGCCTGCTGACCGAGTGGCAGGTCTACCGGATGTTCGACGCGCGCCGCGGCGCCTGGTCGACGTTCCAGTTCCTCGTACGCGAGCGGCTCGACGAGCAGGGGACCCGAGTCGGATCCGACGGGCGGCTCCTGTAGTCAGGCGACTGCCGCGAGCACCGCGAGGCGCTCGAGGCACGAGACGCGCTCGCCGGGCGCCCGGACGGCGGGGAGGGCGATCGGGTCGCGATAGCTCTTGTCCGGGCGGAACCGCTCCTCATGGGTGACGCGTCCGGAGGAGATCTCGAGGAAGGTGCCGTCGCCGATCTCCCGCTTGCGCAGCCGAACGCCGGCGTAGTGCTCGACGACCTCGAGGGCGGCGCGCGTCGACGCGAAGAAGAGCTCGTGCTTGCCCTTGCCGATCCAGAGTGGGCGGCCGACGCCACGGGCGGCGAAGATCGTGCCGGCGACACGCGCGTCGAGCCAGGCGGCGGCCATGGAGCCCGTGAGATCCTCCAGCGCCCGCGGGTCGTTGCCCGAATGAGCCGCGAGGGCGAAGATCGCCTCGGAGTCGACGGTCATCCGCGGCTCGCAGCGGGCGCAGCTGAGCGGCTCGAGCAGCTCGTCGTCGTTCAGGATGATCCCGTTGTGGATGCCGACCACGGGTCCGTGGCGGACGGGGTGGTTGTTGGCCGCGATCGAGGGGTGGCCCTTGGTGTAGTCCCGAACGTGGACGAGCAGCTCGGTGGCGCTCGGGGGCACCACGATCCGCTCCAGGAGCTTGCTCGCGGCGGAGCGTTGCTTCGTCACGACGGCGTACGCGTCGTCCGGGCCCCGGTACGCGTACCCGACGGCGTCGGCGCCGCGCTCGGCGATTCCGGTCAGCAGCGACTGCGCGGCGAGCGTCCGATCGACGTCGCTGCGGGTCGACAGGCTGTATCCGGCGATTCCGCACATGGGTGAATCCTGGTTGAGACCCCGGACGGCGATGCCGTCCCACTCTCTATATCGGACGAAAACCCCGCTTCTTAAGTTAGATACCGAATTCGCCACCCCGAGGGAGTGACCTCTTGCCTGGTTCTTACGTGGCCTCACCCGCTAGAGGGTTGACGCGGCGCTCAAGCCTCGGTCGAGGGACGCCGATACCGGGTGAGATGGAGCAACGGCCGCTCGTCACCGCGATCTTCCCGCCCCCTGAAGTCGCCGAGCCCCGGCTCGAGCTACTCCCGGCCGTGGGGGATCCTGCCGCGCTCGACGACGTCGACGTCGACGTCGAAGAGGTCGAGGAGCTCGAAGAGGTCGACGAGGTCGAGCTCGTGGAAGCCGAGGCCGACGCGGACCCCGACGAGGTGCACGCGCTGGTGCCCGCAGGAGCCGTCACGCAAGATCCGCTCAAGCTCTATGTGCGCTCGATCAAGGGCGGCCCGCTCCTGACGCGCGCCGAGGAGCGCGAGCTCGCCCGGCGCAAGGACGCGGGCGACGAAGGGGCGAAGCGCGAGCTGATCGAGGCGAATCTCCGCCTGGTGATGTCGATCACGCGCAACTACACCAAGGCCGGCGTTCCGCTCCTCGACTTGATCCAGGAGGGCAATCTCGGCCTCATCCGCGCGGTCGAGAAGTTCGACTACAAGATGGGCTACAAGCTTTCGACGTACGCGACGTGGTGGATCCGCCAGTCGGTCACCCGCGCGCTCGCCGACCAGGGCCGCACGATCCGGCTTCCCGTGCACGTCGCGGAGCAGGTTCGCCGGCTGCTGCGCTCACGCCGCGTGCTCGCCCAGAAGCTGAACCGCGAGCCGACGCTCGAGGAGCTGACGAAGGAAAGCGGCCTGCCTGAGCAGCGCGTCCAGGATCTGCTCGAGCTCGTCGAGGATCCGGTCAGCCTCGACGTGCCGGTCGGTGACGGAGAGAGCCTCTACGGCGACCTGATCGAGGACCAGAATTCCGCGCAGCCGGAGGAGAAGACCGCGCACGTCCTGCGGGCGAAGGAGCTCGCAGCTGCGCTGTCCAGTCTGAATCCGCGGATGCGCCGCGTGCTCGCGCTCCGCTTCGGTCTCGACGGCGAGCGGCCGCAGACCCTCGAAGAGGTCGGCGCCGGGCTCGGGATCACGCGTGAGCGGGTCCGCCAGCTCGAGTCGCGGGCGTTGCGGGAGCTGCGCCTGACAGCGCCCGATCTCGAGCTCTACCTCCGCTCGTAGCGCCCGGCCCGACTAGCTCGACTGCACGTACTGCATCTCGCGGAGGCCTGCGAGGCGGCGGAGCGACTCGAGCTCGATCTGGCGGACGCGCTCGCGCGTGAGGCCGAGCCGCTTCCCGATCTCCTCGAGCGTCTTCGGCTCCTCGTCGACCAGTCCGTAGCGGAGGACGAGCACGTGCCGCTCGCGTTCCGGGAGTGCCTGGAGGGCGACCGTGAGCGCCTGACTGCGCAGCGAGCTCTCGACCCGCTCCTCGGGGAGCGGGTCGTCGCCGGCGACGAAGTCACCGAAGACGGCATCGTCGGACTCGCCGACCGGCTGGTCGAGGCTCGCGGACGCGCGCGCCGCAGCCTTGACCTCGCGGGCCTGCTCGATCGGGAGGGATGCCTCCTCGGCGATCTCCTCGAGCGTCGGCTCGCGGCCGAGCTCCATCCAGAGCGTCCGCTCGGCCCGGTTCATCTTCTGCATCCGCTCGACGATGTGGACCGGCATGCGGATCGTCCGCGCCTTGTCGGCGAGCGCCCGTGCGACGGCCTGGCGGATCCACCAGGTTGCGTACGTCGAGAACTTGAAGCCCCGCCGCCAGTCGAACTTCTCGACGGCGCGGATGAGCCCCAGGGTGCCTTCCTGGATCAGGTCGAGGAACGGCAGGCCCTGATTCCGGTAGTTCTTCGCGATCGAGACGACGAGGCGCAGGTTGGCCTGGATCATGCGCTGCTTCGCGAGCATGTCGCCGGCCTCGATCTTCTTCGCAAGCTCGACCTCCTGCGCGGCGGTCAGCAGCTGGTGCCGGCCGGCCTCGCGGAGAAAGAGCTGGAGCGCGTCGGTCGTCGTCTCGACCGAAGCGGTGGCGGCCGGAGGTGGGGGGGCGGCCTGTTCCTTCTCCCGCTCGGGCTCCTCGGTGAGGAGCTCGATGCCCCTCCGGTCGAGCTCCATGTGCACTGCTTCGAGCTCGAGGACGTCGAGCTCGAGCGGCTCGAGGAGCTCCTGCAGGTCGGCCTGGCGAATGTGGCCGTTTGCCTCGCCGGCCTCGAGCAGCGCCGCGAGCTCCTCCGTTGCGAGGATGGATTCGATCTCGACCGTGCTCAACGACTCAGCTCCCCCTGATCGGCATTCCCTGGCCAACCGTGTTCCCGTCTCCGTGGTAGAGCGAAACACGCCGGGCCTCTCGAATGCAAGTGTGGCGACCGCGTAGCCGGTCACGAGTCCCGTCCGGTCAAGCTGCGAGTAGAGATCGTCGATGGACTCGATGTGAGTCGTCGCCGAGCAGTGGTCGTCGTCCTCCTGAGCTGGCTGCCGCTGCTCGTGCTTGCGGCTCTCGGCAGAGTCTTCGTCGGCTGGCGGGTGCCGGCGCTGCTCGTGCTCGTTGTTGCGATCCTCGTGTTTCGGTCAAAGCATCCGGCTGGGGAGCCTGGCACCCTTCGGTCGGTACTCGAGTTCGTCGTATTTGCTGCGCTCGGTGGCGTCGTCGGCGGGTTGGCCCTGGGTGGCGTCGCCGCGATCATCGGAGTCGCCTTCGGCTTCATGCTCCGGCTCGGCGAGATTCCCGTCACGAAGGGGCGCTCGTTCCCGCTACGGCGCGCAAAGCGGGATTGAGCGAGGTCACCGGCCGCTCGAGGCGCTCTTCGCAGCCAGGCGGCGCCTCAAAGTGCACGCACGAGAAGCGACGTTATGTCAAGCTGGAATATTAGCGATCGTCAATGGCCCTCTGCCGGTCTCCGCCCCGCTGAGCGATCGCCGCTCGAAGGGCGTGCGGAGCTCGTCACGCGCGCCCGCACGGCTACACCTGCCGCCGAACGAACGGGAC
>DATEXK010000378.1:0-3438 GCA_035257065.1 Gaiellaceae bacterium
CCGCCGCTATGCGCGGCCATCAGGATCGGTTGCCCCACGGGCCCGTCGTTGACAGCGCGGTAGCGAGTGAAGACGAGCTCGGTCCCGTCGGGCGAGAAGCTGTCGATCTCGTCGCTTGCTTTCGCGGGCTTCGCGATCACCCTGGGTCTCCCGCCGCTGATGTTCACCAATCCGACGGCGTCCGGCGCGTGACCGCAGCCGCAGCCGTCGGTGAATGCGGCCACCTCCCGATTCGGCGAGAGGATGAACCACGGTGTGCTCGAGAACAGTCGGGTCGGCTTACCGCCGCCCGCGGGGAGGCTCATCAGCGTGTAGTTGGTGACGAACGCGATCTTGCCGCCGGCGGCCCACTGCATCGGATCGCAGCAGCCGTCCGCGTTCTTGGCCGCATAGAGCGTGCGGATCGGGCCGTTACCGGCCGCGGGCACCGACCACGTAGTCGACTTCATCTGCAAGCATCACTTCCACCTCCAGCCCAGGTTGCGGGACAACTCCGGTGCCGGTCTGGAGGTGAAGACCGCGAGCGACAGCACTGTGACGGGTCACGCCCCACAGGGCGGACAGGCTTCTGATCAGGCCAGCAAGCGGGCGCCAGGCCGGCACCGGCCTCTCTGCTCGGACACATCACTGGCAAGACACCGACGAATCAGGTCATGCGGGAATCGAGTCACGAACAAAGAGCACGGCGCCACCCTGACAACAGCCCCAGACGGGACACCCGCACACTCACAGTGCGGGAATATCCCCGAGGCTGAAGAGGCGTTGCGCTCGCTATTCAGACGGCGACGTGCGACGATCACATGGGCGACAGGGAAGCTGCCGTCCCGAACTCGGAGGTACACATGGTCGCAGCAAGAACGTCAACGTGGCGCGGCTCACCGGAGTCGCTCGACAAGTGGGAAGCACATGTGAAGGATCAAGTCAGCGGCTTCGTCGCGAAGCTTCCGGGCAATGCGGGAGGCGCGTTCTTCATCGATCGTGACGCCGGTACGGCGATGACGCTCACCTTCTGGGAGACAGAGGAGGCCGCTGCGGAGACGGACAAGTTCGCTGACCAAAGCCGCGCGAGCACTGTCGACGCGACAGGGATCGAACTGGTTGAGCGTGGCGCCTACTCAGTCGTGATGCGCTTCTAGCGTGTCACGACCCGCGGGCCGCACTCGCCTGCGCGACGGTCACCTCGCCTGAACGCTCTGGCGCAGGCGCCGGCCACCTGCGCGCCGCCTAACGGGGCTGCGCGACCGCGAAGCCGGGACGCACGAGGCGCGACGGCGCCTTCAGCCCTGCTTCGCGCACGGGCGGATTGATCGGGTCGAGGCAGGGCGGCGCGCCGAAGCTCGCTTCGCGGCGATCCGCCGGCGCGTCGGCGTAGAGCGTCGTGCGCTGCCGCGGGCGGCGGCCGTTCGCGCTGATCAGCGCCTCCATCTCCTCCGGCGTCATCTCCTGTCCGTGCTCGGAGCCGGCCGCACGCGAGATCGACTCGTTCATCAGCGTACCGCCGAGATCGTTCACGCCGGCGCGCAACGCGGCCGTGACGCCGCGCGGGCCGAGCTTCACCCACGAGGCCTGCACGTTCGTGATCCACGGATGCAGCGCGAGCCGCCCGACGGCGTGCATCAGCAGCGCCTCGCCGAACGTCGGGCCGCGCCTCGCGCGTCCCTTCAGGTACATCGGCGCCTCCATCGGCACGAACGGCAGCGGCACGAACTCGGTGAAGCCGCCGCTCCGCTGCTGCTGCTCGCGTACGGCGACGAGATGCCGCGCCCAGTTCTGCGGGCCGTCGACGTGGCCGTACATGATCGTGTTGTTCGAACGAAGGCCGACGGCGTGCGCGGCGTCGTGCACCTCGAGCCACTGCGCGGTCGTGATCTTGTCCGGACAGATGATCGCGCGCACCTCGTCGTCGAGCACCTCCGCCGCCGTGCCGGGCAACGACGAGAGACCGGCGTCGCGCAGGCGCGCGAGATAGTCGGGCAACGGCACGCCGAGCGTCGCAGCGCCCTGCCAGATCTCGAGCGCGGAGAACGCGTGCACGTGCATGTCCGGCACCGCGTCCTTGATCGTGCGCACGACCGACTCGTAGTAGTCGCCGTCGAACGCAGGATGGATGCCGCCCTGCAGGCACACCTCGGTCGCGCCGCGGTCCCACGCCTCGACGACGCGCCTCGCGATCTCATCGTGCGGCACGAGGAACGCCGGCCCGCGCAGGTTCTCCGCGAGCTTGCCCTTCGAGAAGGCGCAGAAGCCGCACTTGAAGTAACAAACGTTCGTGTACTGGATGTTGCGCGTGACGACATAGCTCACGTCGTCGCCGCACACCCCACGTCGCAACCGGTCGGCGGCGGCGAAGACGCGCTGGCGCTCGTCGCCGCGCGCACGGAAGAGACGCGCGATCTCCTCTTCGCCGAGCTCGTCGCTCGTGTCGATGGGCAGCGCGTCGCGCGGCACGAACGGAACGTCCACCGGATCGCCGGGCGCCCAATCGTCTTCGCGCGCGAGTCCCAGCGCGTCAGAGAGCCGCAGCGCCTGCGGCAGGACCGCCGGGTCGAGCCATTCGCCCCCGAGCCACTCCGGGTAGACCGGCAACCGGGGCGCGAGCTCGAGGCCGCGGCTCCGTGTCGCTGCGCGCAACAGTTCGAGTGCAGGCCACGGCGCTTCCGGATTCACGTGGTCGATCGTCACGGGCGACACGCCGCCCCAGTCGTCGATGCCGGCGTCGAGGAGGACGGCGAAGTCCTCGGTGAGGTTCGGCGGCGCCTGCAGGTGCACGTCGAGCGGCAACAGGATCCGCGCGACCGCGATCGTCCAGAGATGGTCGTCGACGGTCGGCTCCGGTGCGTCGACCATCCGCGTGCCCGGCTTGGCGCGGAAGTTCTGGACGATCACCTCTTGCACGTGCCCGTAACGCTCGTGCGACTCGCGGATCGCGAGCAGCGCGTCGATCCGCTCCGCACGCGTCTCGCCGATCCCGATCAGGATCCCCGTCGTGAAGGGGACGCGCGCGGCGCCGGCCGTGTCGAGTGTGGCGAGACGCGCGGCGGGGAGCTTGTCGGGCGAGCCGAAGTGCGGACCGCCGCGCTGCGAGAGCCGCTCGGACGTCGTCTCGAGCATGATCCCCATCGACGCGGAGCGCGGCCGGAGCGCACGTAGGTCGTCGGCGGTGAGCACACCGGGATTGAGGTGCGGCAGCAGGCCGGTCTCCTCGAGCACGGCGTCGGCGGCGCGCGCGAGATATTCGAGCGTCGTCGAGCAGCCGAGCTCCGCAAGCTCGTCGCGCGCCGCGCGGTAGCGGAGCTCCGGCTTGTCGCCGAGCGTGAAGAGCGCCTCGCGGCAACCCGCGGCCGCGCCGGCGGCGGCGATCTCGACCACCTCGTCGATCGTCAGGTAGGCGCGCTCGCCCCGCCGAGGCGGCGCCGCGAATGTGCAGTAGTGGCAGAC
>DATEXK010000379.1:0-2278 GCA_035257065.1 Gaiellaceae bacterium
GGCTCGCGCGGCATCTATCGCTGCCATGACCGCCGCGAGCTCGAGTTCTTCCTCGACTACGCCGACGACGACTCGATGGTGCAGGCGTGCTGTGTCGGCGAGGAGTTCTCGATCGACGTCTTCTGCGATCTCGACTCGCGCTGCCTCAACGCCGTCCCGCGGACGATGATCGAGTCGAAGGGCGGCGAGTCGATCAAGGGGAAGACGATCCGCGATGCGGAGCTGATCGAGGTCGGGCGTCACGTCTCGGAGACGCTCGGGCTCGTCGGGCCCGCCAACGTCCAGTGCTTCAGGGAGCCGGACGGCACGCACCGGGTCACCGACATCAACCCCCGCTTCGGCGGCGCCTTCCCCCTGCCGACCGCGGCCGGGAGCCGCTATCCGGAGCTCGCGCTGGCTCTGGCGGCGGGAGAGCGCCCCGAGCCGAGTCTCGGTGATTTCCGGGACGGTCTGGTGATGACGCGCTTCTTCTCCGAGCTCGTGCTGTCGGCCGGGGAGAGCGGTACGTTGGAGCCGTTCGCGGACGAGCTCCCCAAGCCGCTCATCGACGCAGCGCCCCTGGATACCTAGGGGGCCTGCTTCTCCTCCTGGCCGGGCTGGCCGCCGCCTGTGGCGGCAGCAGTGAGTCGAAGCAGCTCGGGCCTGCGTTCACGCTCCACCGGTCGCTTTCGTCCCCGGTGCTTCACTACCGGCCCGCGAAGCTCGTGGTCACGGTTGTCGACGGCGACCACAGCACGCGTGTGCGCGGCGCCGTAGTCGACCTGTGGAACCGGCGCGCGATCACCGACGCCCATGGGGTCGTGCAGATCCGCGTGCCCGGCCGGCGCAACCTCAACGTCACCGTCAGCGCGCACGGGTTCTCGACCCGCACCGTCGCCGAGCGGTTCGAGGAGTTCCGCAAGGTGACCGTGCGCGTCTTCCGCCCCGATTTGCAATGGCCGATCTACGGCGCGACGGCGACGCGGTCGCAGTCTCAGACACACATCCGACTGCGTCCGCCGTTCAAGATCGTGTGGAGCCTCGGGCTCGGCGGGCTGATCGAGTTCCCCGCGGTCGTCGACGACGGCGTCGCGTACATCGGTAACGCGCAGGGCCGGCTGTACGCCGTGTCGATGCGCTTCGGAAAGGTCATCTGGCGTCACGACACGCCGCACGGAAAGATGGCGTCGTCACCCGCAGTGATCGGCGACGCCGTCGTGTACCACACGATGGACGGCCACGTCTTCGTGCTCGATCGCGCCACGGGTGCGCTGCTCCACCAGTATTCGGTGGGCTCTCCGATCGAGTCGTCACCGATCGTGCGGCGCAGCATCGACTACTTCGGCGCGTGGAACGGCCGGCTCTACGCACTCGACCTGCGCACGTTCCGGCTGCGCTGGTCGCGCGCGCTCGGCGCGAAGATCACGTCGAGCGCGTCGATCGCGGGCGACACGCTCTACATCGGCGACTACGGCGGACGCGTGTGGGCGCTCTCCGCGGTCACGGGGCGGACGCGCTGGGTGCGGTCGGTGAACGGCCGTGTGTACGGGACGCCGGCGGTGCTCGGCGGACGCGTGTTCGTACCGTCGTCCACCGGCGGATCGCTGACGGCGTTCTCGACCCGCGGCGCGTTCCTGTGGCGCGTCGGGACGGGCTCGTACGTCTACTCGTCGCCGGCAGCATGGGGCGGACGCGTGTTCTTCGGCTCGTACAACGGCCTGTTCTACGCCGTGTCGGCGGCGACCGGGCGCATCATGTGGCGTGTCGGGACGGGCGGCCCGATCTCCGGCGCTGCGGTCGTGGTCGATGGGGTCGCCTATGCCGGCAGCTTCTCGCACCACATCGTCGGCGTCGATGCCCGTAGCGGCCACGTTCTCCTTCGTTTTGGGCACGGGCATTACGTTCCGGTCTCCGGAAACGGGATGCGCTTACTTTTTCACGGCTACTCTCGTCTATACGCAGTAGAGCCCAGGACGATCCTGACCCTGCACCGCAGACCGCACCCGCACCGCGCCGTGACGCGAATCCCAGCCAGCACCCACCGACACCTGCGGCCTACGGGCCGTTGAGAGTTCGCGCGCGACGCCTCGGCGGCGCGCTCCTCGCTGCCCTCGCAGTCGCGCTGCTCGGTACTGCGACCGCGTCGGCGACCTCCTCCCGGGACGCGTTGCTCGCGCGACGCGGTGTGACGCTCGCGGTCAAGCGTCACTGGATCGCCCCCGACGAGGCGTACCGCTACCGCGGCGACGTCACGCGTGCAGTGAGCGACATCTCGCGCCTGCCCACGCTGCGCGGGCGC
>DATEXK010000380.1:0-6121 GCA_035257065.1 Gaiellaceae bacterium
ATTCGACTTCGGCGACGAGCTGCCCGGCGGTGTGATCGCGTTCGAGATCGACGCGATCTGTCCCGACGAGACGGCGCTCTACATCCCGGCACACCATGCGCTCGCCTGCGCGGACGGCGTCGTACGCTGGCCCGGCCGGGACGAGCTCGGTTTCGTCCCCGACGAATTGATGGACAACCCCGAAGAGACCAAGGCGGGCCTGCGCGATGCCTACCGGCGCGTGCTCGACCTCGACTTCGACCTCTTGCTGCTGGCGCACGGCGACCCCATGGTTACGTCCGGCAAAGAGGCCCTCCGTGCCTTCGCCGGCTGAGCCCGGGATCTCGTCGCAGCCGACGGAATGCAGCGAACCGCAGGACGCCTACTGAACCGCGTCGACGACGTGGTAGACCCGAAGCTCAGGCTCTTCGACGAGAAGGTCGCCGACCTCGCGAAGCATGGCTTCGCAGAGAGGACTGCCGAGCCAGCGGTCGTAGTGCTCGCGACTTGACCACGAGCTCCAGACCAAGACGTCGTCTTCGTCGTCGAACGCGACCTGCACCTCGGCGGCGAGGAATCCGGGCTGCTGTCTCGCGGCCGTGAGAACCTCAAGCCGGTCGAGCGCTCCCAAGACTTCGCCGTGGCGGCCCGCCTTCGCGCGAAGATGGATCTGGCTTCGCGTCATCGCGGAGGTCCGAGTGCGACTTCCATGTCGGCAGTGAGCGTCGACACGTGGATGCCGTACAGGTCGCGTGCCTGCCGCTCGATTCCCTGCTCGAGCCAGAGACGATGCCTGTCGCCCGACGCCACGAGCACGATCTCGTCCGCGGGGAAGCCGGCCAGCGCATCGGCCATCGCCTGGAGCGGGTCGTCGCTGCCCACGACACCGCGTGACTCGATGCCGAACCGGGACAGCGTCTGCAACGTCTCCGTCAGCCGAACCCTGGCGTCCTCTCGTTCTCGCCCCTCATCCCCCGTGAGGAAGTGTTGTGGCGACGCCAGCACCGGCGCGACGACCAGCACTTCCGCAGAGTGGCCGACGATCTTGCTGCGTACGACTTCGCCCAGCTGTTCGCTTTCGTCGTGCGCGTCGACGACGACGAGAAGCCTGAAACGATCCCCTTCTCGTGGATGGATGTGGACGCCGCTCGCCCGCGAATGCGGGAAGACCACCACGGCGAGGGCCCCGATCAGGAGACCGATCGCGGCTGCCACTCCGAAACCAACCCAGCCGAGCGGCGGCGGCTTGACCACGAACACGGCGATCACCAGCAGAACCGCGAAGTAGCCGACAATCGAACCCAGAATCAGTGTGACGTACCGCTTCGGACGCATGGCGTCACCTCCAGGGGATGTGGTCCAACGCTAGCCCGCGCGGTCGTGAACCGAAATCCGTGCCAGGCCGGATCGGGCTTCGGTCAACTACGGACGCACGCCGCGCTCTTCGAGCGGACGCGTCGCGCGTAGCCCCCGAAAGACCGTGACTGCGGCAGCGCTGCTCGGAACGCCGCGCCTCATCCCCACCGGCGAGTTCGAGCTCGTGTCCGAGCGGCTGCGGGCGCTCCGGAGTTAGCTCTCGAGCCGCGCCCGGATCGCGGTGAGAAACCGGGCCGCGAGCACGCCGTCGACGACGCGGTGGTCGACCGTCAGCGTGAGCTCGACCCAGGGGCCGACGCGCACCTCGCCGGCGGCGGCGCTCACCCGCTCCGTCACCGCGCCGACGGCGAGGATCGCGGTTTGGTCGGGGTCGACGATCGCCGAGAAGCGGTCGACGCCGAACATGCCGAGGTTGCTGAGCGTGATCGCAGCCGCCCCGCCGGTGACCTTTCCCTCGCGCGCGAAACGCTCGGCTTCCGCGGTCACCTCGACGAGCGCAGACAGCTCGACGAGGTCGGGCTCGGCGATCGTCGGCACGAGCAGCGTGTCCTCGCCGGCGACTGCGAGGCCGACGTCGACCCGCTCGAGCTGACGGAGGCGCGGCCCTTCGCGCACCCACAGCCGGTTCAAGGCGGGATGCTCGCGCAGCGCGCCGGCCGTCGCCCGCAGCAGCAGGTGCGTATAGGTGAGGCCTGCGAGGCCGTCGGCGCGCGCCTGCGCGAGTTGCGCGGCGGCGCTCCTCATGTCGACGTCGACGGCCACGCTGAACTGCGGGATCGTCAGCACCGACCGCGTCAATCGCTCCGCCACGGCGCGCCGGTGCCGCGACAGCTCGAGTTCGCCCTCAGCCGCCGAGGCGACGTCGATCAGCACGAGCACGTCCTGCTTCTCGATGCGCCCGCCGGGGCCGCTGCCGTGGACGGACGCGAGATCGATGTCGTGCTCCTGCGCGAGCCTGCGCGCGGTCGGCACGGCCTGCCGCTTCGCCGCCGGTGGTGCGGACGGCTCGGCAACTGGGACGTCCTCGCCAGGCGCGCCGACGTATGCGAGCACCTCGCCGACCGAAACGGTCTCGCCCGGGCCGTGCAGCACGGCGAGCAGCGTCCCCGCGACCGCGGCCTCGACCTCGAGCGTCGCCTTGTCGGTCTCGACCTCGAGCAGCGGCTCGCCCTGCTCAACGATCGAGCCCACCCCCTTGAGCCACTGCACGATCTGCAGCTCGTCCGAGGTCGCCCCGAGCGGTGGCATGCGCACCGGACGCGCCATCAGTTGCGCAGCTCGCGGATCACGGTCTTGATCCGCTCCACGGAGGGGACGATCGCGTCCTCGAGCGACGGCGCCGACGGCATCGGCACGTCGTACGACGCGATCCGCCGGATCGGCGCCTCGAGGTCGAAGAGGCATTCCTCGGCTGCGCGTGCGGCGACCTCTGCGCCCCAGCCGCCGGTGAGCGTGTCCTCGTGGACGATCACGAGCCGCCCCGTCCTGCGCAGCGAGGCCCAGATCGTCTCGGTGTCGAGCGGCAGCAGCGTCAGCGGATCGATCACCTCACACTCGATCCCATCCTCAGCGGCGAGCTCCCCGGCTGCAGCCAGCGCGCGGTAGAGCGCGAGGTGTGTCGCGACGACCGTCACGTCGCTGCCAGGCCGCTTCACGACCGCCTTCCCAATCGGGACGAGATACTCCTCCTGCGGCACCTCCGCCGTCAGATCGAGCCCGCCCGCCTGCTCGCGCCCCTTGCTGCCGTAGAGCAGCTTGTGCTCGAAGAAGAGAACGGGATTGTCGTCGCGGACGGCGCTCTTCAGCAGCCCCTTCGCGTGGTAGGCGTCGGAGACGCAGACGACCTTGAGCCCCGGCACGTGCACGAAGTAGCTCTCGGGGCTCTGGCCGTGCTGCGCGCCGCGGTTCGTCGCGCCGACCGGCGCGCGCATCACGAGCGGCACCGAGACTTTGCCGCCGGACATGTAGCGGAGCTTCGCGGCCTGGTTCACGAGCTCGTCCATGCACTCGAAGAGAAAATCGGAGTACTGCATGTCGGCGATCGGGCGCATCCCGAGCGCGGCGGCGCCGACGGCTGCGCCGGCGATCACCTTTTCGCTGATCGGCGTGTCGACGATGCGGTCGTGGCCGAACTCCTCGGGCAGGCCGAGGTAGACGCCGAAGGCGCCGCCGAAGCCGCCCTCGATGCCGATGTCCTCGCCGATCAGGAAGACGTCGTCGTCGCGGCGCATCTCCTCGGCGATCGCCTCGCGCAGCGCCTCGCCGATTGTCAGGCGGCGTGACGGCTCAGGCGTAGACATCGGTGCGCGCCTCCTGCGGGTCGGCGTCGGGCGAGGCGCGCGCGAACTCCACGGCGTCCTCGATCGCCGCCTCGACCTCGCGCTCGATTGCCGCGGCGGCCCGCTCTGCGAGGACGGCGCGCAGCCGGGGGATCGGGTCGCGCTCCTTCCAGGACGCTTCCTCGTCGTCTGCGCGGTAGCCGCGCGCGTCGCTGCGGCTGTGGCCGACGAAGCGATACGTCTTGCACTCGAGTAGCGTCGGGCCGTCGCCGGCGCGCGCGCTCGCCACCGCCTCGACGCCTGCCTCGCGGACGGCGAGCACGTCCATCCCGTCGACCACGCGGCCGGGGATGCCGTAGGCGGCGGCGCGGTCGGCGACGTCGACCAGGGCCGAAACGGCGTCGAACGACGTCGAGGCGCCGTAGAGGTTGTTCTCGCAGACGAAGACGATCGGCAGCCGGCGGACGGCCGCGAAGTTCATCCCTTCGTGGAAGGCGCCCTCGTTGCTCGCTCCCTCGCCGAAGAAGCAGACGGCGACCTGGTCGCTGCGCCGCAGCGCGAAGGCGAGTCCGAGGCCGGTGACGACGGTGTTGCCGGCGCCGACGATCGCGAGCGCGGGCAGCATCCCGACCGCCGGATCGCCGAGGTGCATCGAGCCGCCCTTGCCGGCGCAGCAGCCGGTGCTCTTGCCGTAGAGCTCGGCCATCGCGGCGCGCGGCGTCACGCCCTTGGCGAGTGCGTGGCCGTGCGGCCGGTGCGTGGAGGTGATCCAGTCGGTCAGCCGGAGCGCGTCGCAGATGCCGACGGCAACTGCCTCCTGGCCCTGGTATTGGTGCAGCGTCCCGGGGATCTCGCCTTCGAGGAAGAGGTAGTAGACCGTCTCCTCGAAGCGCCGGATCAGGAGCATCTGCCGGTAGAGCCGGGCGAGCGTTCCCTCGTCAGGCTGCTCGGCCACTGCCGCCATACTGCCGGATCGAGCCCCGGACTGTTTCGACCAGCGCCGCCTTGCCGGCCTCGAGCACGTCGGCCGGGCCGTGGGAGCCGATCGCGGCGTGCACGTCCGGCTCGTCGGGCAGCTGTGCGAGCGCTCCGGTGAGGCCCCGCAGGTACGCGCTTCTCAACGCGGTGCCGACGTTGAACTTCGCCACGCCTGCGGCGATCGCGCGCGCGATCGCGTCAGGCGGGAAGCCGGTGCCGCCGTGGATGACGAGCGGAACGGGCACGCGCTCGTGTATGGCACGCAGCCGGTCGAGGTCGATCGTCGCGCTCCCGTGTGTGAGCAGGTGGACGTTCCCGACGGAGACGGCGAGGCAGTCGACGCCGGTCGCCTCGACGAAGGCGGCCGCCTGCTCGGGGTCGGTGAGGCTGGCTGCCGAGTGGTCGATCGCCCCGTGCGCCGCGTCGGGCAGGTTGCCGAGCTCGCCCTCGACGGCAACGCCGCGTGCGTGCGCCGCGTTCACGAGCTGCGCCACGGCGGCGACGGACCCCGTGTGCAGCATCACGGCGTTGAACCCGGCGTCGAGCCCGCGCAGCGACTGCTCTAGGGTGTGCGTCTCGTTGAGGAGCAGGGCGACCGGCACGCGCGCTTGTCGGGCAACCTCGCTGCCGAGCGCGCCGAGCAGCTCGATCCCGCCTGCGTCGAACCACGGTTGGTGCCCGAGCAGGCAGCCGGTGCCGATGATCACCGGCGCGCGCTCGGCCTCCGCGGCCTCGACGACGGCCTCGAGCGAGTAGCCGTCCCATGCTTCGAAGTACCCGAGCGCGTAACCGTGCGCGCGGGCGTCCGCGAGCAGGGTCGTCAGCGGGGCGAGGGGCACGGCGCGTAACTCTCGAGGAAGGCGTCGGCCTCAGCGCGGGTGAGTAGCCCGGCGGTGCAGCCGAGGTGGGTGCACGCGGAGGCGCCGATCACGCTGGCGAACTCGAGCAAGCGGCGAAGCGGCCAGCCCTGGAGCAGCCCGTAGACGAGCCCGGCGGCGAAGGCGTCGCCGGCGCCGGACGGCTCGACGAAGTCGACGTGCGGGGCGGGCAGTTCGAACGTCTCGTCGCGGCTCGCGGCGATCAGCCCGCGTTCGCCCAGCGTGACAATCACGGTGCCGGCGCCGAGCTCGAGCAGGCGCTCGGCCTGTCGGCGCGGATCGCTCTCGCCCGTGAGCGCGGCTGCTTCGTCGTCGTTCGGGACGAAGTAGTCGACCTCGGGCAGGACGCCCGCGACGTCGTCGAGCGACAGCGCCCGGCCCGCCGGCGCGACAACGTCGAAGACGACGCGCGTGCCGGCCTGTCGTGCCAGCCGTAGTTGCGCCGCGAGCTCGTCCTGCCGCAGGGCGGGCAACACGAGGAAGCCGCCGAGGTAGAGCACGTCGGGCGCAGCGGCGAGTGCGGGCGCGAGGTCGGCGGCGCAGAGCACGGCGTTCGCGCCGAAGGTGTGGATGAAACGGCGGTCTTCTCCGCGCACGGAGATGATCACCGTCTTCGAGGTACCGAGCCCG
>DATEXK010000381.1:0-7787 GCA_035257065.1 Gaiellaceae bacterium
CGCCAGCGCGGGCTCGTTGCGGCCGAGCGCAAAGCCCGTCGCCATGCCGATCACCGAGGCCTCGTGCAGCCCGAGCACGAAGCGGAGGTCGTCCGGCAGCCCGGTGAGAAACGGCACCTCGGTCGAGCCCGGATTCGCAAAGAGTGTCGTGAGCCCGTGCCGCCGAAGCACGTCGAACGTCGCGTCGCGAACCGTGGCGCTCATCAGCGTGGGATCGTACTCCGAATCATTTGGCTCGTTTCGTCGAAGCTGCGACGATGGAACCGTGAAGGTGACGCTCGTCGGTGGAGCCGGAGGCGTCGGCGCGTCCGTGGCCTTCAACCTCCTCCTCCGCGGCGCGTTGCGCTGATCCCCCTCAACTCGAATGGGAGACAATCCGAGCGTGGGAGGAGCGGCATGAGCACCATCGAGACGGACGTCCTGATCGTCGGCAGCGGGCCGGCGGGCGGGTCGGCCGCCCTCTTCCTCAGCACGTACGGCGTCGACAACATGATGCTGACGAAGTACCGCTGGACGGCGAACACGCCGCGGGCGCACATCACGAATCAGCGGACGGTCGAGATCATGCGGGACATGGGGCTGGAACAGCCGATCATCGACCAGGGGACGCCGAATCACCTGATGGGCGACACGGTGTTCTGCACGAGTCTCGCCGGCGAGGAGCTGAGCCGCCTGCACACGTGGGGCACGCACCCGCTGCGTCGCGGCCACTACGAGCTCGCCAGCCCCTCGAAGCACGTCGACCTGCCGCAGACCCTGTTCGAGCCGGTCCTGCTGCGCGCCGCCGCCGAGCGAGGCACCCGCGTGCGCCTCGACACCGAGTTCCTGCACTTCGAGCAGGACGACGACGGCGTGACCGCGACGGTGCTCGACCGGGTCGGTGGCAACACGTACGACATCAGGGCGAAGTACCTGCTCGGCGGCGACGGCGGGCGCAGCGTGATCGCGGAACAGCTCGGATTGCCGTTCGAGGGACAGGCCGACGTCGCAGGCAGCATGAACATCGTCTTCGAGGCCGACCTCTCGCACCTTGTCGCGCATCGCCCGAGCGTCCTCTACTGGGTGTTGCAGCCGGGGTCGAACATCGGCGGCATCGGCCTCGGTCTCGTGCGGATGGTGCGTCCGTGGACCGAATGGCTGATCGTCTGGGGCTACGACATCAACGAGCCGCCGCCCGAGATCGACGAAGAGCAAGCGCGAGAGATCGCGCACAACCTGATCGGCGACGACTCGATCCCCGTGCGCATCACGTCGACGTCGCTGTGGACGAACAACAAGCTGTACGCAACCCGCTACTCCGGGGGCCGTGTCTTCTGCATGGGCGACGCCGTGCACCGCCATCCGCCGTCGAACGGGCTCGGCTCCAACACCTCCGTCCAGGACTCCTACAACCTCGCGTGGAAGCTCGCGCTCGTGCTCCAGGGGAGGGCCGACCCCACGCTCCTGCGCACGTACGACGACGAGCGCGCACCGGTCGGGAAGCAGATCGTGCTGCGCGCGAACAAGAGCATCGAGGAGTTCGGCCCGATCTTCGAGGCGCTGGGTCTGCTCGAGACGAACGACCCCGCGCAGATGGTCCGCAACGTCGGCGCGCGGCGTGACGACACACCGGAAGCCGCGGTGCAACGCGAGAAGCTCCGCCTGGCGATCGAGCTCAAGAACTACGAGTTCAACGCGCACGGCGTCGAGTTGGGCCAGCGCTACCGCTCCGCGGCGGTCGTGCCGGACGGGACTCCGGAGCCCGGGTACGACGCGGATCCGGAGCTGTACTACCAGCCGACGACCTGGCCCGGCGCGCGGCTGCCGCACTGCTGGCTCGGCCGCGATGGGCAGCGCGTCAGCACGCTCGACCTCGCGGGCAAGGGACGCTTCGCGCTCCTCACGGGGATCAGCGGCTCCGCGTGGGAGCCCGCGGCACTCGCCGCATCGGAGGCGACGGGCGTCGAGGTCGCGTGCTTCGTGATCGGACCGGGCCGCGAGGTGACCGACCTCTACGACGACTGGGCACGACTGCGCGAGGTCGAGGAGAGCGGGTGCGTGCTCGTTCGGCCGGACGGCCACGTAGCGTGGCGGCACGCGACGGTCGCCGACGATTGCGCGGCGGAGCTGCAGCATGCGCTGGAGCAGATCCTCCACCCCATAGCCTCGACGAGCTGAGAACGTCCGGCGCGAGGCCGGTACACTGATGCCCGCTTGGGGCCGTAGCTCAGCTGGGAGAGCGTCTGGCTGGCAGCCAGAAGGTCAGGGGTTCGAGCCCCCTCGGCTCCATCGCATCGCACGCGGCCTGAGGGCCGCGTGATCGCTTCACGGGGGAAACCGGTTTCCCCCGTGGGCCCCCTTCTTTGCGCATCGCTCCGCTTGCTTCACGGGGGAAACCAGTTTCCCCCGTAGGCCCCCTTCTCGTTCGTGCTCACGGCCGGACGCGTCACTGCTGCGCCGAACAAGTTCGGCTCCGCGACGAAAGATCGCGGGGCATCGAAGCCTGGCAGGACATGGCCCGAGGTCTGACCCCTGCTTTTCGGACACGGCGTCCCAGTCGACATGGCCCGGGGTCTGACCCCCCACACGCAATTAGGCTGTCCCCGCAGTGGGACCAACCCCCCGCTGTCACCGGCCCGGGGCGTTGTGGAGCGTCGCCGGGCCTCTAGGCTTTTCTCTTCGGATGAACCTGAGAGCTGCCGCAGCCGTCGTCTGTGTCACCTGGGCAGCCGCCTGCGCCGGTCCGGCGCTCGCGGCCGACGGCGGGTCGGGCACGTATGTCGCGACGGGAACAACGTATTACTTCGACTTCGTCAACTCGGGCACGGCGGCGTGGCAGTTCTTCACCGTCGTCGGGCCGCCGGGCACGATCTTCGTCGGTGGAACGACCGCGAACGAACAGTCGGCGCGCTGCGTCGCCGGCCAGCCGGACGGTCAGGCCAACGAGATCGAGTGCGGGCCGCTGTCGCCCAACGTCGCGCCGGCGCACGCGCACCTGTCGTTCGCCGCGACCCTGAGCGTGCCCAGCGCCTGCGGCGCGCAGTTCCAGCTCGCCGTCAGCTCGACCGGTGTCCCACCGTTCACGAGAGCCCCGGACGTGACCGAGGCAGGACCCTGCACCGTCGCGTCCCCGACGGCGATCGAGCCGCCGACGCTGCACGGCACGCCGACCGCAGGACGAACGCTCACGGCGACGGCGCCGACGTGGAGCTCGGCGCCGACGCGCCTCGCCTACCGGTGGCAGCGCTGCACCGCCGCAGGCTGCAGCCCGCTGCCGGGAGCGAACAGACTGGCGCTCGCCCTCACCCGGGCCGACGTCGGTCGAAGCGTGCGGCTCGTCGCCACCGCGCTCGTCGACGGCGCCACGATCGTCAGCACCTCGAAGAAGCTCGCCGTCCGCGCGCGCTGATCGGCGTCGCACCGGCAGAGGCCGGAGCCGACGTTTCGTCCTTGCGCCTGGAGGAACGAGCAGTTTCTCCACCGATATATCCACACGTTCCCCCCAGCATTCTCCACCGGGGGATCGCGTTTATCCACAGATTGGTGCACAATCGATGGACACGCCGCCATGTTCGCAATCGGTGACAGCCTTCGTGAAGCGCGGACACGCCGCGGCCTTTCGTCTGCCGACGTCCAGAAGGGCATCCGCATCCGCGAGCGGTACCTGACCGCGCTCGAAGAAGAGCAGTGGGAGCTCCTCCCCGGCGACGCCTACGCCAAGGGCTTCCTGCGCACGTACGCGGAGTTTCTCGGTCTCGACGGCAACCTCTATATCGACGAGTACAACAGCCGGTCCGCGCACCACGACGAGGAGCCTCTGCTCGTTCCGCAATCCCTCGTCCCTTCGCACCGCACGCGCCGCGGCCTGCTGCGCACGCTGATGGCGCTGCTCGTGCTCGGTGCGGCCGTCGCCGGCTTCGCCGCCCTGGGCATGGGCGGCCCGTCGGCCCCCCATGCCCACGTCAAGGCGCCCACCGCGACCCACGCCGTCAAGGCGGTGCCGGTCGTCACCGCGACCGTCGCGCCGAAGACCGACGCCGCGCCGCTCACGAAGACGAAGGCCCTGATCAGCACCGCCCGCGGCCGCAGCTGGCTCTCGATCCGCACGGGCGGCCCGCACGGGCCCGTCGTCTACCAGGGCGTGCTCGAGCAGGGCAAGTCGCTGCACTTCTGGCTCGGCCGCTCCCTCTGGGTGCGGATGGGTCGGCCGAACGATCTTGACGTCTTGGTCGGCGGGCGGCTCGTGCAGGGGCTCCCCGCCGTGCCGGCCAACGTGCTGCTCACCCGCAGCGGCGCGAAGACCGCGTAAGCGTTAACCGGCCGCGGCTTCGGCGAGCTCGACTGCGGGCACGTCGCCCCAGAGGTCTTCGAGCTTGTAGTAGTCGCGCGCCTCGGGCGTGAAGACGTGCAGCACGACGTCGAGGTAGTCGGCCAGCACCCAGGTGCCCTCCGTCGTGCCGTCGGCCGTACGCGGGACAAGACCGTTCTCCTGTTTGAGGCGGCCGTGCACCTCGTCCCAGATCGCGGCGGTCTGCCGCGGGTTACGGCCGGTGGCGATCACGAAGTAGTCGGTGAACGAGCACACGGGCCGCATGTCGAGGATGACGACGTCCTCCGCCAGCTTCTCCTGAGCGAGAGTGGCGATACGGCGGGCTTGTTCGAGCGAGTCCAGGGCTGGTTCAGTGTCCTTCGTGGGGATCGTGAAGTCGGGCGCAGTGTAGCCACGGCTTGCGGACAGTCAATCGGCGCGATAGAGGCCGTGCTCCTCGATCAGCGCCGCGACGGCAGGCGGAACGAGCCCGCCGAGCGGCTTCCCTGCAGCCGCGAGCGCCCGCACGTCACGCGAGGCGGCCGGATTGGGCTCCAGGTCGAAGAAGAGCACCCGTTGCGGGTGCTCGAGCGCTCGCAGCACCGTCTCGAGACGCTCGTGCGGGAAGCCGGGCCGGGTCGCCACGGCGACCTGCGCCAGCTCGAGCACGGCGTCCGGCTCCTTCCAGGCGAGGAAGTCGCAGAACTGGTCGGCTCCGATCACGAAGAGCGGATCGTGGAACTCGCCGGTGCGGAGCAGGTCGATCGTGCGCGCGTGGTGGTCGAGCCGGACGTCGTCGTCCGGGAACGCCGCCCGCGCGAGCTCGAGCCGGATCTCGGGCGACGCGTACACGTCCCTGTGACCGGGGGCCGCCGCGACGAGCACGACGAGCCGTGGCAGGCCGAAGTGCGCCTTTGCCGCCCGGGCGACCGCGACGTGGCCGTTGTGCGGCGGGTCGAACGCACCGCCGTAGAGCCCCACTACTTCCACTCGAGCACGTCGTCGCCGAGCTGCACCTCGTCGCCCTCCCGCGCACCGGCCGCCTTGAGGATCGCTTCGAGCTGCTCCGGCGCCGGCGGCTTGCCCGTGACGCGGAAGCCCGTCTCCGTCCGGAAGACGCGGAACGCGCGCCGCGTCGGCTCGGGCCGGTAGACGAGGAAGTCGACGAGCTCGGCCTGCTCGGGCGCGGGCACGACCTCCTCTTCCGGCACGAGCTCGAACAACGCGCGGCGCAGCTCCTCGACGCCGGCGCCGGTGGCAGCCGAGACGCGGAACACGCGGATGATCCGGTCGTCCTCGATGCCGAACGCCGGCGGATCGGGGCTGAGGTCGGTCTTGTTCAGCACGACGATCTGCTGGCGCTCGTCGAGGCCCGCGCCGTAGGCGGCGAGCTCGGCGTCGATCGTGCGCCAGCGATCGTCGGCGTCCCCCTCGGAGGAGTCGATGGCGTGCAGCAGCACGCGGGCGCGCTCGAGGTGCGCTAGGAACTCGTGCCCGAGCCCGATGCCCTCGCTCGCGCCCTCGATCAGCCCCGGGACGTCGGCGACGACGAGCTGGCGTCCCTCGGAGGATTCGACCGTGCCGAGCACCGGCGAGAGCGTCGTGAACGGATACTCCGCGACCTTCGGCCGTGCGTTCGAGATCCTCGTGAGCAGCGACGACTTGCCGGCGTTCGGCAGGCCGACGAACGCGGCGTCCGCCAGCAGCTTCAGGCGCAGGTCGATGACCCCCTCGTCACCCGGCATGCCCACCTCGGCGTAGCGCGGCGTCTGGCGCGTCGGCGACGCGAAGCGCTTGTTACCACGGCCGCCCGAGCCGCCCTTCGCGACGACGACCCGCGCACCCGGGTGTGCGAGGTCGGCGACGAGCCGCTCGTCCGCGTCGAACACCTGCGTCCCGACGGGCACCTGCAGCACCGCGTCCTCGCCGCGCTCGCCGGTCGAGAGGCTGCCGCCTCCGCCGCCGCCGCGGCCCGCCTTCACCTTCTGCTTGGCGCGAAAGCCGGAGAGATCGCGCCGCTGCGGATCCGCAACGAGCACGACGTCGCCGCCGCCGCCGCCGTCGCCGCCGTCGGGCCCACCCTTGGGCACGAACTTCTCACGGCGGAAATGGATGCTGCCGTCGCCGCCGCGGCCGGCGATCACAGTCAGGCTGGCGCGGTCGTGGAACATTAGGCCTCCACGGCCAGACGTGGGAGGAGCTAAGACGCGACGGCGTCGGAGCCGTCGACCACCGAGATGAAGCGGCGCTCGCCGCTCGTCCGGAAGGCGACCACGCCGTCACGCTTCGCGAAGATCGTGTCGTCCTTGCCGATGCCCGTGCCGGGGCCCGGGCGGAAGCGCGTGCCGCGCTGGCGGACGAGGATCATCCCCGAGCTGACGTCCTGCCCGGCGAACAACTTGACGCCGAGCATCTGCGGATTCGAGTCGCGGCCGTTCCGCGAGGAGCCGAGGCCTTTCTTGTGCGCCATCTACTCCTCCTTGGCCGCGAGTGCGGACTCGAGGGCCGCGATCGCACCCTTGCGATTCGCGTTCGCGCGCTCGTGCTCGAGCGCTGCCTCGAGGTTCGGGCGCCGCCAGCCGGATGCGGCTTCGGCGATCTGCGCCACGGTCAGGTCGTCATAGCCCCTCGGCGGATGCGCAGTGCGGACGGGCGCCTCGGCGGCGGGCTGTGCCACTACTGCGGAAGCCTTGGGTGTGGCCACCTTCGGTGCTGCTTCCGCTTTCGGAGCCTCTGCCTTCGGCGGCTTCTGTGCAACTTCTGCCTTCGGAACCGTGTCTTTCTTGGCAGCCGCAGGCTTCTTCGCGCTGCCGATCGACTCGATCTCGATCTGCGTCAGGCGGCTGCGATAGCCGTTGTGCTTGCGGTAGCCGGTGCGCTTCTTGTACTTGCCGATCCGGATCTTCTCGCCGAGCTGGTGGCCGACGACCCGTGCGGTGACGGTCGTCGTGGGCGACAGGTCGGTGGTGCCGTCGCCGCCGACGAGCAGCACGCGCGGGTTGAAGGTCGCGCCCTCGTCCGTCGCGAGCTTGTCCACGAGCAACCGCTCGCCCGGCCGGACGCGGTACTGCTTGCCTCCCAAACTGATGACGGCGTAACTCATGTGATGATCGCGTAGCTCATAGGCGTGGAAAACGCGGGCACTGGGGCCCGCGAATCGAGCGGAAGTGTAGCGAAACGCGGCTCAGACCGGTCATCGCTTGAGGTCGTCTCCCCACTCCGACATGGGCACGTAGCCCCAGTCGCCCCCATCCGACTCGGCAGAGTCGGAGCCGGAGTCGGCGTCGTCCACGTTGGCGGTCACGGCTGCGGGCTCCGGCTCGAGGGTCTCGGGCTCAGGCTCGGGCTCGGGCACAGGTTCCTCGTCCAGCTCGGGACCGGGCAACGGCGTCGGCTCTGGCCCAGGCTCGCCGTCGGGCGCGAGCTCGGGCTCCTCGGTGCTGGCCTCCTCGAAGCTGGCTTCCTCGAAGCTGGCCTGCTCGAAGCTGGGCTCGCCGTC
>DATEXK010000382.1:0-2282 GCA_035257065.1 Gaiellaceae bacterium
TTGACTCCGTGCTATGGCGGTCGTCAGTCTCCATTGCCGCTCCTTCTTCGCGCTGACGCTTGTCGATCACTTCTACGAACATCTGCAGAAACTGCGGAACGCGGAATCAGGGTTTTCGCTGGTTCTTTGCGAAATCCGTCACCGCGCCGGCAGCGGCCAAGAGCAGACTTACGCTGATACCCACGTTGCACCCCCGCTACGAGACAAAGGAACCCAACTCGCATTCGACCCCAGGAGCGGTCAACGATCACGCATCCTCGGCTCGACGAGTTATTTCCTGTTGGCGAAACGGTAAACATGGAGTTGACCCGGTTTCGCGGCGTCGGGTCGCACCGGCCGCGGAGTACTGGGCCTTGATCACTTCCTTCTGGCCGCGGAAAGCCTCGACCTTAGAGTGGAACAGGCGGGCTTGAGCGGCTAGTAGCCGAGTTCGCCGCCGGAGCCGTTGCTCGGGCCGATGCCCGCCACGACGGTCTCCTGCGAACGCTCGTCCAGACCCGCGCGGCCGCGCTGCACGGCGGAGAGGAACTTGTCGAGGTTGACCTCGAGCATCGAGAGGATGCCGTCGGCCCAGTCGTCCATCTCGGCACGCGTCCCGCGCACCTGCCGGCGAGCGTCGTCGAGGATGTCTTGAGCCTGGTGCTCGGCGCTCTTCACGATCTCCGGCTGCGACGCTTCGCGCATCGCCTGCTCGCGCGCTTCGGCCAGCAGCCGGTCGGCCTCGCGCTTCGATTCGGCGAGCATCTCCTGGCGCTCCTTGACGATCCAGCGCGCCTGCTTGACCTCTTCCGGGATCGTCGCGCGCATCTGATCGAGAATGTCGTAGACCTCCTCGCGGTCGACGCGCACCTGATCGGTGAGCGGGACGCCCTTTGCGTTGTGCACGAGGTCGTCGATCTTGTCGATGAGGACGAGGACGTCCATAGGCCGAAAAGTCTAGCCCGGCCTATTCGGCGCCGAGCATCAAGTCCTACGCGTGGCGGGCTAGTTGATGGCTTCGCGAAGCTGGGTTTCACGAGCGTCGAGACGGAGGAGGCGTTCACGCGGCTCGACCGTGCCTCCGGCAGCGCCAAGATCGCCTACGACAGCATGGGTCTCGCAGCCGACCTCGCGGCGGCCAAGCAACTCAGGTTTCAGCAGGCGGCCCTTTGCCCCGGCGCGCGAGCGCAGCGCAGCGCTCGCAGAGTCGCACCGCCGGTTGTGCAGGCGAGGAGATCACGAACGTAGTCCCGACCGCGCCGCACAGCGCCCGACCGCGCGGCAGCTGGCCGACGGTCTCCGCGACGTGGACGACGCCGCCCCTCTCCATCACCGCCCAGTCACCTGGACCGAGCAGACCATCGTGAGACTCGACCGCCATCGACACTCCTTCCCGTCGCCGCAGACCGGGGCCGCCCGAATCCCAGCGTCTTAGGAGAGACGGGCTCCTTGAAAGATCGCGAACGCGCTGCGACCGCATCGGGCGCGGTCGAGCAACGTCTGCACCATCGAGACTGCATCCTCTGGTGTCTCCGCGGCAGGAACGTCGACATAGACCCAGCCGGTACCGCGCGCAAGCGCAGCGGGATCCCGAATCACAATCCGAACAGCCGTCCCCACAGCGAGGCCGCGGAGCTCGCTAAGTGCCGTAGCCGCTTCGCCGATGCCTGTCGGTTCCAGGAAAACGCGCAAGAAAAGAAATCCTCTCCCCCTTGTCGGCGGCTGCGCATCCGCAAAAACCCCTGACCGAAACCGATCCCCCCGGCGCACAGGAGCTGCAACGGCCGGCGGGGCAGGCGCTCGGCTACATCGGCGGCCTCTACCGGGGCCGGGCGGCGATCCGCTTCGCCGGCAGCCTGCTGATCGAACAGAACGACGAGTGGCTCGTCGGTCGCCTCTACCTGCCGGCCGAACCCCAGCGCGAGGAAGGTGCGAGAGCTCCAGCCGGCCTGAGCCGCCACCGTCTATCAGCGACGGGCGAGGGCGTTACACCACATCAGCCGACTTGACTTGAGAGACTCGGGGCGATCGTGGAGGGGTTCGTCGACGTTCACTCGCACGTGGTCCCCTCGGGCGATGACGGGGCGCACTCGACCGAGGAGGCTGTGGAGCTGTGCGGGCTCGCGCTCGCGGGAGGGACCCGTGTTCTGTTCGCAACACCTCACGCGCACGCCGCATGGGATCACTACCCGCTGACGCTCGAGCGGGAGCGTCTCTTCGACGAGGCGTTTCCCGTTGTCTCGCGGGTCGTCTCGGAGTGGGGCTTGGATCTGCGGCGCGGCTTCGAGGTCTTCCCGACCGTG
>DATEXK010000383.1:0-5037 GCA_035257065.1 Gaiellaceae bacterium
CCGCATCCACGACTAACGCTTCGCTTCGCTCGCTTCACGGGGAAAACCAGTTTCCCCCGTGGGCCCCCTTCTGGTTCGTGCTCGCGGCGGAGCGGTATCACTGCTCTCGCCGAGCAAGCTCGGCTCCGCGACGAAAAGGCACGCGGCTCGGCCCTGTCCCGAGGAGGCTCGGCCCTCGTAGTTGACCCGCCGCCACCGTTTCCTCGCCCCGCCGAGAGCCACGGTACGCTTAGCGGGTGGCACCCCCGAACCGCACCGCGCGGGTGGCGGTGCTGGGCTCGTCGGTCCAGCGCTCCAGGTCGAGTAAGCACGCCGCCGGCAGGGCGCGGAGCGCCGTCGTCCGGCGCCTCGTGCTCGCGCTGCTCGTGCTCGGCGCGCTCGCGCTGCTGACCATCTCCTTCCGCTCGCCGACCTCGGGCGCACTCCACAACGTCCAGGGCACCGGCGCGAGCATCCTGCGCCCGTTCCAGGTCGCCGCCGAACGCGTCGCACGCCCGTTCCGCGACGCATACGGCTACGTCGCCGGTCTCGCCGACGCGAAGTCGGAGAACGCAAAGCTGAGGCGCGAGCTTCGCGAGGCTCGCGCGCAGGCCACGCAAAACCTCGCTGCCGCGAAACTCGCGACCGGTCTCCAGAAGCTCATGAACTACGAGACGGGCCCGACGTATCCGAAGGACTACCGGCCGGTCAACACGTCCGTCATCTCGTTCCCGTCCGGCCCGTTCGCGCAGCAGGTCGCGATCGCCGCCGGCTCCAACTCCGGCATCGCCATCAACACGCCCGTCGTCAGCGCGGACGGGCTCGTCGGCCGCGTCACGAACGTCAGCCCGACGACCGCGGTAGTGACGCTCATCACCGATCCCGACAGCGCGGTCGCAGCGCAGGACCTCACGACCGGCGTCAGCGGCCTCATCGCGCACGGGCCCGGAAGCACGCTCATCCTCGACCAGGTGTCGAAGGAGAAGCGGGTGCAGAAGGGCGACGTGATCGTGACGAAGGGGACCCGCGACCGCCGCTACCCGGACCTCTACCCGTACGGCATCCCGATCGGAGTCGTGCTCTCCGCCGGCCCGAGCGACATCGCGAGCTTCCTGACGGTGCAGGTGGCGCCCTACGCGTCGCTCGACTCGCTCGATTCCGTCGCCGCGCTGGTCGCGACGAAGCGCGCCACGAAGCTGCCGTGAACGTCGTCGACGGCGTCAAGGCCGCCGCGCTCCTCTTCCTCGCGGCGATCATGCAGGTGTCGATCTTCGCGCAGGTGCACATCTTCGGCGGCGTGCCCGACGTGTTGCTCGTGATGCTCGTCGCCGTCGCGCTGCTGCGCGGAGCGATCGTCGGAGCGGCCGGAGGCTTCTTCGCCGGGCTGCTCGTCGACACCGCGTCGCTCGGCAGGCTCGGTCTCACGTCGCTCGTGCTGACGATCGCGGGCTACTGGATCGGGCGCTACGGCGAGACGACCGGACGCGACCGTGCACACGCGCCGTTTCTGTCGGTCGCGGTCGTGACGATCCTCTATTCGTTCGGGTTGCTCCTCGTGCACTTCGTGCTCGGCGATCGCGCGCCGGCCGGGGCGATGCTCCGCGGCCTGCTGCCGGCGATCGCACTGAACCTCATTCTCACCGCGCCGGTCTACGCGCTCGTGCGGAGGCTCCTCCGGCCGTTCGACCGGTCCGATCTTTCGACCGAGGTTCAGCTGCTTGGCTAGTACCACGACCGAGCGGCCGGCGCCGAAGCGGCTCCCGCCCGAGAGCCCGCCGCCGGTCGAGCCGTGGCGTATCACGCAGCGCCTCACGCTGCGGGTCGGCGTGCTGGGCGTGCTCGTGCTCGTCGTTTTCGCGGCGCTTTTCCTCCGCCTGTGGGCGCTGCAGGTCCTCGCCGGGACGAAGTACGTCAACCAGGCAGGCGCGAACTCGTACCGCACGGTGCGCGTGCAGGCGCCGCGCGGCGCGATCGTCGATCGCAACGGGCGGTCGCTGGTGATGAACGTCCCGGCGACCCAGGTGCAGCTGTGGCCCGCCGATCTGCCGAAGGTCTACACGCGGCGCTACAGGGAGCTCCAGCGGCTCGCCGGCCTCACGCGCGTGCCGCTGTACGAGATCGCCCGTGGGATCAAGGCGCGGCGCGGCGATCCGCTCACGCCGGTGATCGTCCGCGATGCGGCGAGCGGGCCGCTCGTCGTCTACCTCTCGGAGCACGCAACCGAGTTCCCGGGCGTGACCCTCGAGAAGGCGTACCTGCGTCACTACCCGTACCACGCGCTTGCGGCGCAACTGCTCGGTTACGTCGGCGAGATCTCGGCCGGGCAGCTGAAGAGTCTCGCGAAGTCGGGCTACCAGGCAGGCGACGAGATCGGCCAAAGCGGTGTGGAGTCGTCGTACGACCGCTACCTGCGCGGCATCGCGGGGACCAAGCGGCTGCAGGTCGACTCACTCGTCCATCCGCACGGGTCGGTGATCACGACGGCGTTCCCGAAGCAGGGCCACACCCTTCGACTCACGATCGACCTGAAGCTGCAGCAGGCCGCCGAGAAGGCCCTCCAGTACGGCATCTCGCTCGCGCACGCGGGCGGCCAGTGGGCTTCGAACGGCGGGGCAATCGTCGCGCTCGACCCGAAGGACGGATCGATCCTCGCGCTCGCGTCGTCACCGACCTACGAACCGTCCGTCTTCGCCGGCCACGTGTCGACCAAAGCGCTTGCGAAGCAGGGCCTCACGCAGAAGACCGCGGCGCTGAAGAACACCCCGTCGCTGAACCGCGCACTGGCGGGCCTGTATCCGCCGGGGTCGGTCTTCAAGCCGGTGACGGCGCTCGCGGCGATGGAAGAACACCTTGTCTCGCCGTACGCGTACCTCCCCTGCACCGGGGCGTACGCCTCGAAGTACGACAAGGCCGCGACCCCGCACCAGTTCCACAACTGGGACCCCAACGTCAACCAGCAGATGGACATGCCGACCGCGCTCGCGTACTCGTGCGACACGTACTTCTACCAACTCGGCGATCTGTTCTACGGGCTCCCGAAGGACCGCAAGCAGCCGCTGCAGAAGTGGGCAAAGGCGTTCGGATTCGGTTCGATCACCGGCGCCGACGTCGGCCCGGAGGCGGCGGGCCTCGTTCCCACGATCGGCTGGCGCAAGAGCGCGTACACGCGGAAGACGGATCCCACCGGCTGGCAGGTCGACAGCCTCTGGAAGCCGGGCGACTCGATCCTGCTTGCGATCGGCCAGAAGGACATGCTCGTGACGCCGCTGCAGATGGCCCGCTTCTACGCGCTGATCGCGAACGGCGGGTACCTCGTCACGCCGCACGTCCTGATGGAGGTCGAAAACCCGAACGACACGCCCGTGCCGGTGGCCGCGTTGCCGGCGCCGCGGAAGGTCGGGGTCGACCCCGCGGCGCTGCAGGTCGTGCGTCAGGGCCTCTGGGAGGGCACCCATCTCAACTTCGGGACGTCGTACGGCGTCTTCGGGAAGTTCCCCGTCTCGATCGCGGGCAAGACCGGCACGGCCGAGAAGACCGTCACCCTCCCCGGCTATAGGGGGGTCCAGAACCAGTCGTGGTGGTGCGGCTACGGTCCGACCAACGACGCGAAGATCGTCGTCTGCGCCGTGATCGAGAACGGCGGTCACGGCGGCACCGCGGCGGCGCCGGCCGCGATGCAGGTATTCGCGAAGTTCTTCGGCGTCAAGGCGACCTTCGCCGCACCCATCCATTCCGACTGACGCAGATGAAGGGCAGACTGACCATCTAGATGCTGGAGTACGCCGGATCGCAACGCTCGGGACTGCAGGCCCACCGGGGGGAGGGCCTCGCACTGGTCTCCGTCCTGCGCTCGCTCGACTGGATCCTGCTCGCGGGGGTCGCTGCGCTCGTCGGCGTCGGGCTCTGGGCTGTGCAAGGCGTGACCCGCTTCGACAACCCGGGCCATCCGAGCTACTACCTCGACCGGCAGATCGTCTACGCCGCCGTGGGCGGCTTCGCGCTGATCGTCGCGATGGTGATCGACCCCGACCTCTACCGCCGCTACTGGCGCGCCATCTTCGTCGGCACCGTCGGCCTGATCGCGGTGGTCTTCGTGGTAGGCAGCGCGGCACGCGGCTCGACGCGCTGGATCAACGTCGGCTTCTTCACGTTCCAGCCCTCCGAGTTCGGCAAGCTCCTCTGCGTCCTCGCGCTCGCCGGCTTCCTCGCCGAGCGCGCGCGGAGCGCCGGCGAAGCGGCCACGACGCTGCGAACGCTGGGGCTCGGCGCGATCCCCGTCGTGCTCGTGTTCGCGCAGCCGGACCTCGGGACGGCACTCGTCTACATCGCCGCGCTCGGAGCGATGCTCTTTATCTGCGGGACGCCGTGGAAGCACCTGACGCTGATCGGCCTCGTCGGCACGCTTGTCGCCGTCGGGGTGCTCTGGGCCGGCCCGGCGGTGGGCGTCGACTTTCTCAAGGGCTACCAGAAGCAGCGTCTCACCTGCTTCACGCATCCGGCCACGTGCCCGGTCGACGCCCGCTACAACGTCGACCAGTCGATCGCCGCCGTCGGCTCGGGCGAGGTGCGGGGCCGCGGCGTCGACAACGCGACGCAGACG
Organism: Gaiellaceae bacterium; assembly: GCA_035257065.1. GTDB lineage: Bacteria > Actinomycetota > Thermoleophilia > Gaiellales > Gaiellaceae > Palsa-739. The sequence goes on from DATEXK010000383.1 coordinate 4,580, forward strand.
CGCCTCGACTTCCTGCCCGAGCATCACACCGACTTCGTGTTCGCGTCGTTCAGTGAGCAGCGCGGGTTCATCGGTGCGTCGGTCCTGCTCGCGCTCTATCTCCTCGTGCTCTGGCGGGGGCTGCGCGTCGTCACCGTTGCGGCTGATCTCTACTCGGCCATCGTCGCCGGGGGAATCGTCGTCGCGCTGCTCTTCCAGATCTTCGTCAACGTCGGCATGACGATGGGGATCGCGCCGATCACCGGCATTCCGCTCCCGTTCGTCAGCGTCGGCGGCTCGTCGATGATCGCGAACCTCGCGGCCATGGGTGTGCTGCTCGCCGTGCATGCGCGCGGCCGTGTCGCGCGATCACGCCGCCGCTGATGGCTTTGCCCATCTCGCTCGGCGCGCTGCGCGGGCTCGCGAAGGAGGTCCAGGCGTCGGCGCGCGACGCGAAGCCGCTCGCCGTCGGCGGCGCC
>DATEXK010000384.1:0-3845 GCA_035257065.1 Gaiellaceae bacterium
CGCCAGCGCGGGCTCGTTGCGGCCGAGCGCAAAGCCCGTCGCCATGCCGATCACCGAGGCCTCGTGCAGCCCGAGCACGAAGCGGAGGTCGTCCGGCAGCCCGGTGAGAAACGGCACCTCGGTCGAGCCCGGATTCGCAAACAGCGTGGTGAGCCCGTGCCGGCGAAGAACGTCGAACGTGGCGTCGCGAACCGTGGCGCTCATCAGCGTGGGATCGTACTCCGAATCATTTGGCAACGGTCCGGAGGCTCGGTGCGCGCCGGCAACGTCGGCGACGCGCACGATGCCGTCGTCGTCGTGATCTGCGCAGCGGTGCCGCTCACCGTGAACACGTCCCGGTTTTCGTAGTGCCGCCGCCGCGTCGATCGGCAGCCCGGTGGCCGGCTGAGTCAGCGGAGCCCGAGGATGCGATCGAGCACTTCGGTGAGAGCCTTGTTCGGGTCGTCAGCCAGCGAGCGCGAGCGCCACGCAACGTGCGCGTCGGGGCGGACGAAGACGCAACCGCTCTCCTCCACCTCGGACGCTCGCGCCCAGTCGTCGTAGGTATCGAGCACGTCGCGACCCGGACCGATCACATACGACGCGATCTCGACGCCGGTGCGTGCGGCGACCTCGGCCGCCGCTGTCGTCCAGTCGTCGCCGCCGATCCCGGTGAAGAGCGAGAACCGCCCCTTGCCGGCCAGGTCGAGCGTGCTCACCTTGCGGCCGTCGTGCTCGAGCCAGCAGTGCGGAAGCCGCGCCCCGGGCCACGTCGTTGCGTGGTAGTAGAGCTCCGGGTCGCGCGTCGGTTGCGGCTCGGGCGTCCCATCCGGAACGACCGCGGCGGAGCGATAGCGCTGCCCGATCTCGACGCCGTGCGAGTTGAACTCGTAGTTCTTCAGCTCGATCGCGCGGCGCAGCTTCGCGCGTTGCTCTGCCGCCGCCGGCGTGTCCTGCTTGCGCGCCTCCATGTTCGCGCGCATCTGGCGCGGATCGTTCGTGCCAAGCAGACCAAGCGCGTCGAAGATCGGCCCGAACTCCTCGATGCTCTGGTTCGCACGCGTGACGATCTGTCGGCCGATCGGCGCACGCTCGTCGTCGTAGGTACGCAGCAGCGAGGGAGACGCCTTGCCTTGGGTCACGAGCGCGAGTTTCCAGGCGAGGTTGTACGCATCCTGGACCGACGTATTGGAGCCGAGGCCGTTCGACGGCGGGTGCCGATGCACGGCGTCGCCCATGCAGAACACGCGGCCCTCCGAGTAGCGCGTTGCATACAGGCGGTTGTTCGTCCAGAGCGACGTCGAGACGATCTCGATCGGGATCGTGTCGTCGCCGATCAGGTTGAGCGCAATCTCGCGCGCCTGTTCCTCGCTCACTTCCGGGGGCGGGTCGTTGATGTCGTAACCCCACACGATCAGCCACTCGTTCCACGGCCGCACCATGCGCACGAGCCCCATGCCGATCCCGCCGATGTTCGACCCCGGCTGAAGTACCCAGTAGAGAACGCTGGGGCGGTGCGCGACGAGCGCCGACAGGTCGGCCTTGAAGACGATGTTCATGCTTCCGGCGATGTCGGCCTCGCCCTCGAACGGGAGGTCGAGCTGCTCCGCGATCACGCTGCGCCCGCCGTCGGCGCCGATCAGATACTTCGCGCGCACCTCGTAGGTCGCGCCGCCGACCCGGTCGCGCACGGTCGCCGTGACGCCGTCGTCGTCCTGCACGAACGAGAGAAACTCGGTGTCGAGGCGGATGTGGGTCCCGCGCTCGGCGGCAGCGCGTAGCAGGATCGGCTCGAACAGCGTCTGCGGCAGGTCGACGTGCCTCGACGGGCTCGCAAGCTCGTAGTCCGCACGACGCGCCGGGTGCGTCCCCCACGTGTGCAGCCGGCTGAGCTCCTCGCCGGCGAGGCTCGTGCAGAACACGGTGTCCCCCATCAGCTCGTTCGGGGTGCCGTCGTCGATGATCGGCTGCTCGAGGCCGACGTCGCGCATGATCTCGATCGTGCGCTGGTTCGTGATGTGCGCGCGCGGCGTATTTGCAGTCCAGCGGTACTTCGTGATCACCATGTTGCGCACGCCGTAGGTGCTCAGGAAGACAGCCGCGGAGCCGCCCGCCGGACCGCTCCCGACGATGAGGACGTCCGTCTCGATCGTGCCGCTCATGTGCCTCCTCCGCCGGATCGTGCAGCAGCGAGGACCAGGTCGTACGCCATCGTCGCGAACGGGTCGGCTCGGATGCTGCCGTCGGGCGCGGTGCCGGGCTCGTGCTCGACGAAGTGCGCGATCAGCGAGCCCTTGACGCCGAAGACGGCGTCTCCGTCCAAGAATTCGTCCCCGGCTGCGAAGACATGTGTCGTCAGCGTCTCATAGCCGGCAGCCTCGACACGGAAGTGAATGTGCGCGGGACGCATGGGACCGCGTCCGGCCGCTGCCAGCAGATCGCCGACCGGCCCGTCGGTGGGGATCGGGTACGCCTCCGGACGCACGGTCCAGAACGAAAAGCTGCCGTCGGCGGCGGAGAACAGATGCCCGCGACCCTGCGGCGCGTGGAGCCCGACGTGCTGGACGTCGTACAGCCCCTCGTCGTCCGCCTGCCAGACCTCGATGCGCGCGCCCCCGATGGGCGTTTCATCCGTCGAGAGGATGCTTCCCGAGACGAAGCAGGCCGTGCCCGAGGCTCCGTTGGCGATGTCGCCTCCATTCTCGACCAGCGGCGAGCCGGCGACGAAGAACGGTCCGAACACGGTCGCCTCGGTGGCGCCGGCCGGCTTGCGGTTGTTGAGCCCGATGACGAGCATCGACACGCCGAGGACGTCGGAGAGGAGGATGAACTCCTGGCGCTTGTCGTTGGTGACGTGCCCGGTGCGGGTGAGGAAGTCGATACCCGCGAACCACTCGTCCTCGGTGAGACCGACGTCGGTGACGAAGCCATGCACGTGCCGCACGAGTGACTCCGCGATCTCGCGGAACCGCTCGGAGGCTGCGCCCTCGAAGCTCTCGAGCACCGCGTCAGTGAGCGCCTCGTTGGAGAGGTTGCGGCCGGTCGGCCGGCCGCTCACAACGCCCCCACTCCGACCGGCGACGGACGCACGCCCAGGAGCGCTCCGGTGAGGATCGCACGCACGTCGTCCTCGCCGACCGTGCGCGGATTGCCCGGTGCAATCTGCTCGAGGACGAGCGCAACCGCTTCGTCCAGCGCGTCCGCGCGTAAACCGACGTCCTCGAGCGACACCGGCGAGCCGATGAGGACTGCGAGGTCGAAGAGCCCGCGCGCCGCGTCGTCGGCGTCGATGGCCCGCGCGACGCGCGCCATCACATCCGGAATCGCTGGCGCGTTGAACGCGACGACCTGCGGCAGGAGGGCGGAGTGCGTTTCCGCATGCGGGAGGTCGTATGCGCCGCCGAGGACATGGCAGATCTTGTGGTGCAATGCGCCGCCGGCGACCGCAAAGGCCGAACCGGCGAGGTACGCGCCGTAGAGCATGTCGCTCCGCGCGTCGAGGTTCTCGGGCTCGCGCACGGCCACCGGGACGCTGCGCGCGATCGCGCGCAGCCCCTCTTCGGCGACGAGCGAGGTGATCGGGTTCGCCTGCGGCGCGTAGAAGGCCTCGACGCAGTGGGCGAGCGCATTCATCGCGCTGGGCGCAGTTATGTCGGCCGGCAGCGAGAAAGTGAGCTCGGGGTCGTAGATCACGACCTTCGGCAAGACGTTGGGGGAGCGTCCGGTGGTCTTCCGCTCCGACGTCGTCGTGCCCCAGACCGGTGTCATCTCCGAGCCCGCATAGGTCGTCGGCACAGCGATGATCGGCAGCCCGGTCTCGAGGGCGACAGCCTTTGCAGTCCCCGTCGTCGAGCCGCCGCCGATGG
>DATEXK010000385.1:0-2179 GCA_035257065.1 Gaiellaceae bacterium
TCTCGACGAGACGATCGCCTGGTGGAAGACCGAGAAAATTGCGATCTGGGGCGTGATCCCCGAACGCGTCGCCATCGCGGCCGGCCCCGAGGCACGCCTCTATCGTGAGGGCATCGCGGAGTACGACGCCGTTCTGCGGCGGGTGCTTCGACGTCTCTGAGGGACAGCGTGACCGGCCTTAGCCGGTGGCGAAGGTTCGGCGTTTGTCCCGATGCATGCGGGCGTGCGTATGTGCGTGCGGACGCGACGCGAGCAGGGCGAGCAGAGCGACGGCGACGAAATTGCGGAACGTGGGCTCCGGCCAGCGAACTTCGGCAGCACCGTGGAACCAGGACGGGTCGACGAGGAAGACGATGCCCGCGATCACGACCTTGCCGAACCACGCGATGACGAGGAAGAGCGTCGCGAGAACGATCCCCCAGAACGACAGCTCCGGCAGGCCGACGGCGGCTGCGAAGTCGAGCACATTCCATGCGAGCCAGAAGACCAGCGGGCCGAGCAAGACAGCCGCGGCGAGCGCCGCAAGCACAACGGCAAGCCCGCCGGCGACGAGGGCGCCGATCCCGAGGATTCCCAGCACGACTCGAAGGATCAGGCTCACGCGCCGAGTGTATGACGCAGCATGGCGTTATGGACGGATCCACGTTTCGGGTGCGCTTCGCGAACGGCCAGACCTCCCTCTGCGGGACCATCGAGGAGGCGCGCAAACGCGTCACGCGGCGCGCCGAGCACGACCCGCCACCGCCGGGCATCCTCCCCGCAGAAATCGCGGAGCTCGATGACGCCGATCCCAGCGGCCTCCGGCTGATCGAGCGATACCCGCCGGAGTAGTGCGAACACCGCGGTCTGGGCCAGTGATGCGGAATGTCCCGCGACGAGCGAATGTCTACGAGCAGACATGGCGTCACAGCGTCTCTTCTGCCCTAGCCGACTACGCGTGCGTGGCGTTCACTAGCGAGGACGCGATCTTCACGTCCCGGAATCCGCCGTTCTCGTCCAGGATCGAGCGTATGCCCTCGAAAAGTCGATCCCGCCGCTCCGGTTCTAGTGCGATGACATCGCTGAACGTCCCGGCTGCCATGATCCACTCATCGCGGGAGTATCGGCGCTCCCACTCGCAGCGCGCGAACTCCACGTCGCGGAACCGGTCGTCGGCTTCCAGGTCAGCCTGCACTGGCGGCGAGAAGCCGCCGGGCAGCATCGGTTCTCTAACACCACCCATCCGGTTGTACGCGTCGGCCAATGCTTTCGTCACGTCGTCATCCCCGGCCCCCGCGTTCCACAGGATGCCGAGTCGCTTACCTCTCGGAAGTACGTGGATGACCTTCGCCATTGCAACGTCGCGGTCGAGCCACCACCAAGCCTGAGCGCAAACGACGAGATCGAATGTGCGCTCCCTTGTGTCCCAGTCCTCGAACTTGCTGGTTTCGACGGCTACACCCGTTTCGCGTGCGAAGTCCGCCATACGCGGATCCGGCTCAACGCCAAGCACGTTGCACCCGCGTTCGACGAACAGCCGCGCGGCTAGGCCTGTGCCACAGCCGACGTCTAACACGTCTCGGGGGTTGTCGGCCATCAGACGATCTAAAAATACCGGCGGATAGCCGGGCCGCGTCGCGTCATACCGCGCTGCCTCGGTTCCGAACGAAACCCCCCTCACAGCACTATCCTCGCTCAAGAACTCTGCAGTTGCTTCGAAGGCTCACCGAAACACATGACGCCGCTCGTACCCGATGCGATTCTAGGCTGGCAAGCGTGATCGCGGCCGCCTGTGCGAGTGTTCGGGAATGACGCCCGGCCGCAACGCCCCGTGGCTCGCCCGGTTGCGCATCGTCGCCCCTGCGGCGTTTGTCGGCTACGGCCTGTTTCTGGTTTACCGGTCCGTGATTCTCGCCGTGGTCGTCGGCGCCGCGGTCTTGCTGCTTTGTTGGTTCCTCATCCGCGTGTACGCCCCTCGATCAAACAACGACGACGGGTAGACCGGCGCGACGGTTGACGGGAATCTCCTCGCGACGGCGGTCTACACCATCACCAACGGCCTAGAACCAAGCGCAGCGTCGCTTGCGCGAGTGTTGCTCCTATGTCAAGGCGGGGCTCGCTTTGACATAGGAGCAACACTGGACCAGGCATGGACCGCTCCCCGTTCCCGTGTTGACGGTTAGTTGACTTGGGCCGGACA
>DATEXK010000386.1:0-5249 GCA_035257065.1 Gaiellaceae bacterium
CTCGCGGCCTCGCCGACCGGGTGCTCGTGCACGTGTGGTCGGAGTTCGGCCGGCGGGCCGGCGAGAACGGCTCAGGCGGGACCGACCACGGTGCAGCGGGGGTCGGCTTCCTCATCGGCTCGCGCGTGAAGGGAACGATGATCGGCGCGTTCCCGGGCCTTGCGACCGGCCTCGACGAGGAGGGCAACCTCAAGGCGACGTCGGACTTCCGCGCGATCTACGCGGCGCTCCTCGAGCAGTGGCTCGGCACGGACGCGGCAGCGGTGCTCCCGGGCATCGACTCGTTCGCGCGGCCCGCGCTGCTCACGTGATCGCGGCCCCTCCCCCGCCGCCGGCTCGCGTCCAGGTCGTCGCACAGGAGTTCCGCTTCACGCTCTCGCGGCAGAGGATCAAGGCAGGTTGGGCGATCGTGGAGCTTCGCAACGGCGGTCAGGACGCACACGACCTGCGCATGCGCCGTGTCGGCGGAACACGCGTCTATGCCTGGCCGAACGTGCAGGCCGGCGGTGTCGTCGACAAGACGTTCAAGTTGCTGCCCGGCACCTACGCACTGTGGTGCGGCGTCGCGAACCACCGCGCGCTCGGGATGCGGGCGACGCTCGTCGTCGGACGCTAGGCCGGATCAGGCTTCGTCGAGGAGCGCCTTGAGGCGCGCGAGCGACGAACCGGGAGAACGCGAGATGGGCTCGGCCGCGACGATCGCAGCGCGCAGCGCCGCGACTTCGGAGCTCGTCGGCAGGAGATGGATGCGCACCCCTGCGACGCGCAGTGCGCCGATCTCGTCGGCGATGGACGCAGCGCCCTCATGCTCGAGCGCAGCGAGCGCCTTGAGCAGACGGTCGAGCTCGTCTTGCCGCACAGCAACGGTTCCACGGCCGATCGTGATCTCCGTGCGGGGGACTGCTGCGGCGCGCATCATGCTCAACGGATGCGGTATGTGATGCGTCCGCGGTTCAGGTCGTATGGAGAAAGCTCGACCTTCACCTTGTCGCCAGGGGCGATGCGGATGCGATAGCGGCGCATTTTGCCGCAGGTGTACGCCAGGGTCTCGTGGCCGTTCTCGAGTCCGATGCGATACATGCCGGCGCGGAACGACTCGAGCACCTCGCCCTCGACCTCGATTTTCTCTTCCTTTTCGGCCATCTCTATCTCCCTGCCGTGAAAATGGACGGGGGCGCAAGCGCCCCCGTTGGTACTCGAAAGCCTCTACTACGAAGCGAGCGAGACGTTCTTGGCCTCTGGGCCTTTTGCGCCCTCAGCCTCTTCGAACTCGACCTTCGCACCCTCTGCGAGGGACTTGTGGCCATCGCCGCTGATGGAGCTGAAATGGACGAACACGTCCTTGCCACCGGCGTCGGGGGTAATGAAGCCATACCCCTTTGCATCGTTGAACCACTTAACGGTTCCGGTTGCCATAGAAAAACACCTCCTCTACCAAGTGAGAACGGGAAGGGAGGCGCGACTGCGCAACCGATACTCGCTCATGTACCCCTTGACCGTAGCACGGATCCTCCCTCGTTCGGGTGTGCGGAGGCCGGAATCCCCTTATTTGATGCGGGTTTCCGCCAGTCTGGACCTTCGGTTGGCGCCGAGCTCTCGAGGACGAAATACATCGCCTCGCCCGAGATGCAGGAGCATTCGCACACGAAGAGCGCCTGCTCGTCCGCACGTGCTCGAAGGCGGCGTTGAGCGCGCCATGAGAGCCCGCCGCGACCGAAATGAGCCGACACCGTGCGCTACGCTATGTGGTGTGGCCCGGCGGCTTGTCTCTCGCTCGTTCCGTCGGTGTCGCTAATTTCGCCCAGCGCTGAGGCAGAGCGGGGCTCTCCCGAAGGGAACGCCCGGATGATCGAGGGATCGAGCGCGCCGACACCGTCGAACGTCAAGCCGCGCCTGCGCGGCGTGCTGCACGAAGCGGCGTTCTTCGTCGCCCTCGTCGTCGGCGTGCTGCTCGTGATCTATGCGAACGGCACGCGCGCCTCTGCAGCGGCAGGAGTATTCGCAGGCTCCGTCGTGCTGATGCTCGGTGCGAGCACGCTCTACCACCGCGGCGACTGGAGCGCTCGCGTCCGTCCCTGGATGCGACGGCTCGATCACGCGGGCATCTACTTGCTGATCGCGGGCACGTACACGCCCGTCGGGCTCCTGACGCTCCGCGGGACGATGCGGGAGGTCGTGCTCGGAGTCGTCTGGGGCGGCGCGGCGGCGGCGATCCTCTTGAAGTTCGTCTGGGTCGGCGCACCGACCTGGCTGTCCGCCGTCACCGGCCTTGCGGTCGGTTGGGCGGGTGTGGCAGCGATGCCGCAGGTCGCGCGCCATGCAGGCATTACCGCCGTCACCCTGCTGGCGATCGGGGGGCTCGCATACACCGTGGGCGCGGTCGTCTATGCCCGCCAGAAGCCAGATCCGGTGCCGGCCGTATTCGGCTATCACGAGGTCTTTCACGCGCTGACCCTCGTCGCCGTCACGTGCCAATACGTCGCAATCGCGTTCTTCGTCGTTAAGGTGGGCTGAGATGAACGGAAAGATGCTCTGGTTCAACAGTGAGAAGGGCTACGGCTACCTCCAGACCGAGAACGACGAACGCCTCTACGTCGCAAGCACCGGCTGGCTCCCGAAAGAGGAGCCGAAGGCACGTTGCGCGGGCAAGCACGTGACGTTCGAGCGCGAGGACGACGGTGGCGACCCGCGCGCCGTCAACGTCGCGTTCGTCCCGGAGTCCGAGCTGCCGAATCGCGCCCGGCTGCGCACCCCGCGTAGCGGCTCGAAGCTGTAGAGCGCAGCGGCGCGAAGCTCGAGCCCAAGCCGTCGCTACCAGTCGGTCGGCTTGAAGTCCTTGAGGAACTGGCCCCAGACGTGGGCGCCCGTGTTGAAGCCGTCGATGATCGGATCGACGATCCGCGCCGCGCCGTCGACGATGTCGAGCGGCGGACGGAAGCGATGCTCCGCCGTCTTCCGCTCCGCGATGTGGAGCGGATCCTCGTCGCTCACCCAGCCGGTGTCGACGCTATTCATGTGGATGCCATCGGCGTAGTAGTCGGCGGCGGACGTCCGGGTCATCATGTTCAGCGCAGCTTTCGCCATGTTCGTGTGCGGATGCCGGGTCGTCTTGAACTTGCGGTAGAACTGGCCCTCGACGGCCGACACGTTGACGATGTGCTTGTCGCGGTCGGCAGTGCGCAACATCAGCGGCTTCAGACGTGCGTTCAAGACGAACGGAGCGACGGCGTTGACGAGCTGCGTCTCGAGCAGCTCGACCGAGGACACCTCCGCGAGCAGCAGCCGCCACGAGTTGCGCTCGCGTAGGTCGACCTGCTGGAGATCCTGGTCGAGGCGGCCCTCCGGGAAGAGATCGGCCTGGCGATCGAGATCGTCCGCGAGCAGCGCCACCTGCGACAGCTCCGCCGAGTGCGTGACGCCGACGAGCGGCGACGGAGCGGCGTCGGCGAGCGCAGGCACACCGGAGGGAAGCATGTCGGTACGCCGAAGCCCTTCGTACGCGCCGAGCAGCCCGCGGATCTCCGCGGGCATCGTGCGGGCCGACGCGCGTTCCGCGTCGAGCATGTGCCGGTAGAACTCGGACGGGCGCCGCACGGTCTGGCACGCGTTGTTAACGATGAAGTCGAGCCGGTCGCGCGTCGTGCGCAGGTGCTCGCAGAAGCCTTCGACGCTCGGCGTGTGACGGAGATCCAGCCCGAAGATCTCGAGCCGGTCGTCCCAGTCTTCGAAGTCGCGCTCTTGCGCGTACCGCATCGCGGCGTCACGCGGAAAGCGCGTCGTGACGATCAAGTGCGCACCCGCTCGAAGAAGCTTGATGCCCGCTTGGTAGCCGATCTTCACGCGGCCGCCCGTCAGGAGCGCGACCTTACCGCCCAAGTCAGCAGTTTCCGTGCGCTTGCGGAAGTTGAGCTCGCCGCAAGCCGGGCAGAGCTGGTCGTAGAACGGATGAATCTCGGCGTACTGCTCCTTGCAGACGTAGCAATGCTGCGGCTCGATCAGCTCGCGCAGCTCTGACTCGTCGAGATCGGTCTGCTCGAAGTTCTCCGGCGGCACGACATTGGGCGTCGTGTACACGGGCTTCTCGCGCAGGACGCGAATGCCCGTCTCGGAGAGCGCCGACTCGTCGCGCGCGAGCTTCGCCGCCTTTTCCTTTCGACGCAGTGACTTCGCCCAAAGTCGACGCTGAACGAGATCGGGGTTGTGGACGTCGCCTGCAGCGGCAAGGAGTCGCGTCCGTTCCTCGACCGAGAGCGCGCCGAGGAGTCCGCGATCCTGGGCGACGGACTCGAGCAGCTCGGTCGCCGCTTTCAGGCGCGCTGCGAGCTCGTCGTCGGGCGTGCCGTCGCGCTCCTCGTGGTGGCCGTTGGACATCGAGTGAGGGTAGCCGCCGCGACGACTCGTCTCCAGCCGAGGGAAGAAACGCGCGGTCGTGCCCGTCTTGACGGTGTCCAAGCCCGATGCGGCAGGGCCAACACCCTGCGAAAGGAACGAGATGAGCTACACACTGAAGGGCCGCCTCTGCGGTCTCGTGTGCGACGAGTGCGAGGAGCCGCTGGCGCGTGTCGGCGTCAGGCTCTACGAAGCGGAGGCCGGCGACCAGCTCGCCGCGCGGGCCGTGGCCGATCCGAAGGAGACGGTCGCGATCCTGACCGACGCCCAGACGAAGCAGCGCGCATCCGGGCTGCTCGCGGAGACGACGACGGACGACCAGGGCGCCTTCTCGGTCGAGCTCGACGAGAAGCGTTACAACGGCGGTCCGATCGAGATCGACCTGTACTTCGAGACCGTGCCGCGGCCCCGGACGAGCAAGAAGGCAAAGCCGCTCCAGGTCGCGGTCACGACGCTCCAGCCCGCCTGGCGCCAGAGCGAGGGCGGTTCCATCGGCGTCTGGCAGTACTGCCTGCCGAATCGCCTCTGGTGCCTGATCCTGTCGCGCTTCGGCGTCTGGACGATCTGCGGGCACCTGCGGACCTGCAAGGACAAGAAGCCGATCCCCGGCGCGATCGTCAAGGCGTTCGACGCCGACTGGCTCCAGGACGACCCGCTCGGCTCGGCGCCGACGGACTTCGACGGCCACTTCCTGATCAGCTATCTCCGGGACGACTTCGAGAAGACGCCGCTCTCGGCGTGGGGAATCAACTTCGAGCTCTTCGGCGGCCCCGACGTCTACTTCTCGGCCGAGCTCGGCGGCAGCACGATCCTGCAGGAGACGCAGGCGGACGGCCGCAAGCCCGGGCGGCAGAACGTCG
>DATEXK010000387.1:0-3093 GCA_035257065.1 Gaiellaceae bacterium
TACGACCTCGTCGTCTCGAACTCCGAGGGTGGCATCCCGCGTCTGCTCGAGCTCGGCGCGCGGCGGGCCGAGGCGCTCTTCTGGGCCGCCGACCCCGAGCTCTTCGCGCCGCTCGACGTCGACAAGGAGCACGACGTGTTCTTCTACGGCTACGGCGACAAGTTCAGGCGCGAATGGATGCGCGAGCTCGTCGGCGAGCCGAGCCGGCGAGCGCCGGACCTGGACTTCGCGCTCGGAGGCCGCGACTTCCGCGGGGACATCGGCGCGGCGCGCGTCATCGGCGACGTTCCGTTCAACGTCTTTCCGCGCGCGATCTCGGCGGCCCGCATCAATCTCAACGTGACCCGCAGGGCACACGCGACGGTGGCCGCATCGTCCACCTGCCGTCCGTTCGAGCTCGCCGCCTGCGGCGCCGCGATCGTCTCGAATCCGCACGAGGGCATCGAGCGGTGGTTCGAGCCGGGGCGGGAGCTGGTCGTCGTCTCGGACGCGGACGAGGCGGTCGCCGCCTACCGCGAGCTGCTCGCGGACCCCGCTCAAGCGCAGGAACTCGGCCGCCGCGCACGTGAGCGCGTGCTCGACGAGCACACGTACGTGCATCGCGCCCGCCAGCTCCTGCACCTTCTCGGCCTTGGTGTGCCCGTGGTGGCCGGTGCCTGAGACGGCGGAACGGGAGGCCGTGTCGCGGCCGCCGGTTGCGCTCTCCGAGCTTCGGCGCGTCGCGATCGTGCCGGCGCTCAACGAAGAGCACACGGTGCCGCGCGTGATCGCCGAGCTGCGGTCGTTCGACCCGGGCCTCGATATCGTCGTCATCGACGACGGCTCGACCGACCGGACCGCCGATGTCTCGGAGTCGCTCGGCGCGTACGTGCTCCGGCTTCCCTTCAACGTCGGAATCGGTGGCGCAGTGCAGACGGGGTTCCGTTTCGCGCACGAGCGGCACTACGACATCGCGGTGCGCGTCGACGGGGATGGCCAGCACGATCCCTCGCAGCTCGGCCGCGTCCTCGAGCCGGTGCTTGCAGGCCGGGCCGACATCGTGGTGGGCTCGCGGTTCGCGGCCGACGAGGGCGGCTACCGCTCGTCGCGTTCTCGCCGCCTCGGGATTCGCATCCTCGCCGCGGTCGTGTCGCGCGTGGTGGGCCAGCGCGTCACCGACACCACGTCGGGCTTCCAGGCGCTGAACCGACACGGCATCGCTCTCTTCGCCGCCGACTACCCCCACGACTATCCCGAGGTCGAGGCGACCGTGATGGTCTTTCGCCACCGCCTTCGACTCGCGGAGGTCGCGGTCTCGATGCGAGAGCGGGGCGGCGGAAGCTCGTCGATCACCGCCCTCCATTCGATCTACTACATGGTCAAGGTGCTGCTCGCGATCTTCGTCGGCCTCTTTCGGCGCAACGTCGTGCCGCAGGACGACTCGCTGTGACGCCGCTCGCCGTCTCGATCGCCGGCGGCATTGCGTCGCTCGCGCTCGTCCTTGTCGTCCTCGACCTCATCCGGCGCCACCACCTCCGCGAGCGGTATGCATTGCTGTGGCTCGCCACCGGGATCGTGCTGTGCGTGCTGTCTCTGTGGCGCGACGGGTTGAACACGATCGCACGTTGGTTCGGCGTCCGCAGCTACCCGCCGGCGGTGCTCTTCGCGGTGGCGATTCTCTTCATCATCGCCGTCCTGCTGCACTACTCCACCGTGATCTCGCGCCTCTCCGATCAGAACGTGCTCCTGGCTCAGAAGCTCGCCCTCCTCGAGCAGGAACTTCACGAGCAGGAGTCTCCGGGCTAGAAGATCGGGTTGTGGTCGCGAATCCCGTAGAGGATGAAGCGCAACTCGAGGATTCCGAACGCGACGAGTAGGGCTGCGATTCCGAATGCGAGCAGCCGGCGCCGTGAGAGCCAGTCGACGGCGAGACCGAAGCCGAGCGCCCACGCCGGAACTGTCGTCAGCAGATAGGTCGCCTTCGTCAGGTCTCCGTCAGGGCTCGGGAGCACGTACGCGCGCCAGAGGTACACGCCGCAGGCAATGACCGGCAAGAGCAGCAGCGGCAGGAGGGGAATACGCTCGAGCCGCCGGCGCACGGCAAGGACGACGAGACCGAGCCAGCCCGCGACCGCGAGGAAGGTCGGCAGCACGCCGATCCAGCTCTGATCCTGCAAGAGCTTGAGCGCCTCCGGCGAAGGCCCCGCGCTGTAGCCGGACCAGGCAAAGGCGCCGAACCAGTCGCCCCAGATGTCGGTGTAGGTCTCCGGCAACACCTCGTTCTTGTAGAACGGCCGCACCGGCGTATGGAAGACCTCCGCGAGCGAGAGACCGAGAAACGGTGGGCCGCCGATGGTTCCGCGAGAGAAGTGGAGGGACGAGAGCGAGAGCCCCGGCTGCGCCTTGTGCGTCACGCTCCGGCTCACATACCACGGCACCGCGATGAGGGCGACGATCGCTGCGGCCACCCCGATTTGCCGCACGGGCATGTGCCGGCGGAACGACGGCGTCGCGAGAGCTGCGAGGAACGCGATCAGCACGGCGGCCAGGGTGAAGAGGCTTGATGCGCGTACGAGCTGGCCGGCGACGAGGGTCAGCGCCAACAAGCCGAGCCAACGCAGCCCAAATCGCCGGCGCACCAGCATCCAGGTCGCGAGCGTCACGGCCGCTGTCGACACCAGCATGTTCAGCGTCTCAGGGTGGAACATCGCCGCCGTCTTCGTGACGACCGGGAGCAAGGCGAAGAAGGCGAGAGCGCTCACCCACACAGCGGGCTTCCGCGGGAAGAGCAACCGTGCGAGGACGAGCAGCAGCGCACCGGTCAGGAGGACGAAGACGATGTTGAGGTACTGCGCGGCCTGATGCGGGTCGGCGAGCCCGATCTTCCCCCCGATCCAGCTGGCCGCCCCGGCGACCGCGTAGTAACCCGGCGGTGCGTAGTACTCGCCGCCTTCCGCCGCGGTCGGCGTGCGGCCCTGGTGGATGAGCACGTCGGCATACGTGATGTGCTCCTGCGCGTCGTAGCCGAGCATGATCGGATAGCGCGTCGCGTTCCAGGCCCCGACGAACAGCATCAGCACGAAGAGGCATACGATTGCCGCGCGCGCCCAAACC
>DATEXK010000388.1:0-11108 GCA_035257065.1 Gaiellaceae bacterium
ATGTGGCCGTTCAGCTCGATGTGCGCGACCTCGTCGACGTAGCAGTACGCGGTGAGGACACCCTCCTGGTACTCCCCGCCGAAGAGTGCCACCTCGACCTGCTCGCCCTTGTATTTGCCGGTGTAGTCCTCCACGGCGCCGTTTTTCAGTCTACCGGCCTGAAGGTGCCGTCCTCGACCGCGACGGTCCAGACGGAGCAGTTGTCGGCCACCGGCAGGGCCATCCCGTACGTGGCGACCTGGATCCGCCGCAGCGATCCGCCGTGGGTCACGACGACGATGCGTTCGTCCGGATGGAGCTCGGCGATCCGGCGTACGGCCCGGATCACGCGCTCTGCGTGTGCGTCCTGCGCCTCGCCGACGTACTCGATGCGGTCGCGCTCCGTTCCCGTCAGCCCTTCCCAGTTGCCCCAGTTGCGCTCGCGCAGATCGGGGTCGTCGACGACCGGGAGACCGAGCCGCTCGGCGAGGATCCCCGCCGTCTCGCGGGCGCGCGCGAGGTCGCTCGAGTACACGGCGTCGATCGCCTCGCCCGCGAGCCGTTCGGCGAGGGCCGCCGCCTGCCGGCGCCCGTGATCGTTGAGCGGGCGGTCCGTGTGGCCCTGGAGCCGGCCCTCGGCGTTCCAGTCGGTCTCTCCGTGTCGTACGAGCAGCAAGGTCGTCACGCGGTATCTACGCTAGCGAGCCGTGGATCTCGGCCTCCAGAACACCGTCTGTCTGATCACCGGCTCGACCGGCGGCATCGGCCTCGAGTCGGCGCGCCTGCTCGCAGCCGAGGGAGCGACGGTCGTCACGAGCGGCCGGCGCGACGAGGCGCCGGGCGTGGGCGAGACGCTGCACGTCGCCGCGGAGCTCAGCCGTGCCGGCGAGCCGGAGCGCCTCGTCCGCGAGGTCGAGGAGAAGCTCGGTCGCCTCGACTGCCTCGTGAACAACGTCGGGCTGGCCGTCCAGCGCTCGTTCGACGAGGTGACGGACGCTCAGTGGGACGAGCTGTGGCAGCTGAACGTGATGAGCTACGTGCGCGCGATCCGCGCCGTGCTTCCCGGCATGCGTGAACGACGCGCGGGTGTGATCGTCAACGTCTCCTCGACGGCGGGCAAGCGGCCGTCGGCGTCGATGCCCGACTACTCCGTGACGAAGGCGGCGGTGCTGTCGCTCTCGCGTCTCATCGCCGACGTCTATGCGAAGGACGGGATTCGCTGCAACGCGATCACGCCGGGACCGACCGCGACGGAGGCGTGGCTCGCCGCAGGCGGCCTGGCCGACCAGCAGGCGGCACGGAGTGGCAAGACCCGCGACGAGGTGCTCGCCGCCGTGGGCGGCGGCCGTCCGCTCGGCCGGCTCGCCGAGCCCGAGGAGATCGCGGCCGTGATCGCCTTCCTCTGCTCGCCCCGCGCGGGCTACGTCACGGGCGCCGCGTGGAGCGCCGACGGCGGCACCGTCCCGATCATCATCTGACACCGTCAGAGTCAGCGATTACCCTGGCTCTGATGCCGGAGCTTGCCGGTCATACTGCTGATGCCTTCGAAGGACTCGTGCGGGAGCACGAGGAGCGCTGGCTGTCGCCGCGCGCCGTGCGCTCCTACGAGACCCGCGGCCGCAACTTGCCCGAGGAGGAATGCCGGCTGCGGACGCCGTTCCAGCGCGACCGCGACCGCATCGTCCACTCGAAGGCGTTCCGGCGGCTGCGGCTCAAGACGCAGGTATTCGTCGATCCCGAGGGGGACCACTTCCGCACGCGCCTCACGCACACGCTCGAGACGACCGGCATCGCACGCGGCGTCGCGCGTGCGCTGCGCCTGAACGAGGATCTCGTCGAGGCGGTCGGGCTCGGCCACGATCTCGGCCATCCGCCCTTCGGGCACGCGGGCGAGCAGGCGCTCGACGCCCTGTTGCGCGAGCGCGGCGGACGCGGGTTCCGTCACAACGAGCATTCGCTGCGCGTCGTCGAGCGTCTGGAACGCGACGGGCGCGGGCTCAATCTCACCTGGGAGGTGCGCGACGGCATCCTCAAGCACACGGGCTCGGAAGATCCCGAGACGCTCGAAGGGAAGATCGTACGCATCGTCGATCGTGTCGCCTACATCAACCACGACATCGATGACGCGATCCGTGCGGGCATGCTCGAGGCGGGCGATCTCCCGCAGGCCGAGATAGCGCTGCTCGGCGAGACCGGCTCGCATCGCATCGACACGCTCGTGCACGACCTCGTCGAGACGTCCGCAGAGGCAGGCGACATCGTGCAGAGCGACGAGATCGGCGGCGCGATGCTCGCGCTGCGGTCGTTCATGTTCGAGCGCGTGTATCTCGGTCCGAACTCGACCGCGGAGCACGCGATGATCAACGAGACGATCCGTCGCATCTTCGCCCACCTCGTCGACGTGCGCGGCGACGACGTCGAGCAGGCGACCGACTACCTTGCCGGGATGACGGATCGCTTCGCAATCGCGTATGCGGCGGAGCTCGAGTAGTGGCGCGTATTAAGGACGCATCGGTCGAAGCGGTCAAGAACGCAGCCGAGATCCTGCCGCTTGTCGAGGACTACGTGCGCCTGCGTAAGGCCGGCGGAACGTACAAGGGCCTCTGTCCTTTTCACCAGGAGAAGACGCCGAGCTTCACGGTGTCGCCGGCGCGCGGCACGTACAAGTGCTTCGGCTGCGGCGAGGGCGGCGATGCGATCTCGTTCGTCGAGAAGCTGGAGTCGGTCGACTTCGTGGGTGCGATTGAGAAGCTCGCGCAGCGGTTCGGCGTCGAGATCGAGTACGAGGAGATCTCACCGGAGGCCGACCGCGAGCGCAAGCGCAAGGATCGCCTCGGCAAGCTGCTCGAGCGTGCGACCGTGTTCTACGAGCGCGTGCTCTGGGACAGCGACCAGGGCGCATTCGCGCGCGAGTATCTCGCGTCGCGCAGCCTCGGGGAGGACGTGTGTCGCGCGTTCCGGCTCGGCTACGCACCGGGCGGTGCGACCCTTGCACGCGGCGCGGAGAAGGAGGGCTTCAACCGAGACGACCTGCTTGCGACGGGGCTCGCAAACAGCCGCGGCAACGACTACTTCCAGCGCCGTCTCCTCTTCCCGCTGACCGACGCTCGCGGCGGCGTACGCGGGTTCCAGGCGCGCAAGCTCTACGACGACGACCGGCTCACGGCGAAGTACGTCAACTCGCCGGAGAGCGACCTCTTCAAGAAGGGCGACCTGCTCTACGGGCTCGACAGCGCACGACAGCCGATCGCGAAAGAGGACCGCGCCGTCGTCGTCGAGGGAAACACGGACGTGATCGCGCTACGCCAGGCCGGCTTCCTGCCCGTCGTCGCGTCGATGGGGACAGCGCTGACGACAGCGCAACTGCGTGAGCTCAACCGGCTGACGAAGCGCCTGTTCCTCTGCTTCGACTCCGACGCGGCCGGCACCGAGGCGACGCTACGCGGCATGGAGCTCGCGGTCGCGGAGCCCTTCGGCTTCGACGTGCAGGTCGTGTCGCTGCCGAAGGGCACCGATCCCGCCGACGATCCGAAGGCCTTCGAGGCGCACCTCGCTAAGCCAGTCAGCTACCCGGTGCACCGCGTGCGCCTGCTGCACGAGCGGGCGCGAGATAAGAACGCGTCGTTCGCCACCGTCCGAACGTTTCTCGCGTCGCTGCCGGATTCACCCGAGCGTCAGGATGCGCTGCGTCTCGCCACCGACCTGCTCGACCTCCCGCCCGAGATGCAGGCCGGGCTCGCTCCGGCGCGGGGCAGTGCGCGCTCGAGCGGCGTCGTCTCGGCACGCATGCTCGACGCGGGCTCGCGGCTCGAGCGCGCAGCGCTTGCAGGCGTCGCAGCGCATCCCGAGCTCGGCAAGCTCCTCGCGGAGCTCGGCCCGGAGCACTTCGACGACCCCTTGCACCGGCGCGCGTGCGGCCATCTCCTCGGTCAGGAGCCGGCCGACGGCGACCTGACGCCGCTGCTCGCCGAGCTCTACGCGCTTGCGGATGAGGAGAGCATCACCGAGCAGACCGCCGAGCAGCTGCTGCTTCGCCTCCGCGAGCGGAAGCTCCAGCGCGAGCTCTCGACACTCCCGGAAGCCGACGAAGGCCGGCTCGTCGACCTGCAGCAGGCCCTGCTGAAGATCCGCACGGCCATCCGCGAGTTCGCGTAGCTTCGCCGCTAGAATTGCCGCGCCGATCCCCGGTAGCTCAATTGGCAGAGCATCCGGCTGTTAACCGGAGGGTTGTTGGTTCGAGTCCAACCCGGGGAGCTATTCCGCCAGTCGTCTGAGGGCTGCGTCCCACACCTGGGCGCCGATGATCTCTCGCTCCGCACGACACGACGTGGACTGGTCACTGCTTCACCGTATGCAGACGGCGATCCTGCTTGTCGGCGGCACGGAGCAGACGGCGAAGACTGCGCTTCTGTTCCAAGTGCCAGCGCTCGGATGGTGTGAGGTGGGGAGTCACGGTGACATCCTTTCGCTCGACCGCGAGGCGCCGACGGCGCGAATGTGCCGCCGGCGCCCACGCGGATGACCTCAGCGGTCGTGCGTCGTGCTGTGCTCGTGTGTCTGCATGCTCCGGTCGCGGCTGGCGGACTCGTGCATGGCCCGACTCTTGACGCTCTCGCCCTGCTTCGACGAGCTCCGCTCGATCGACGCGACGTGGACGGCGGAGGAATGCGACGGCGTGGGGGCCGCCAGCGCCGCGCCGGTGAGGACGCCGCCGGCGATCGCTGCCGTTGCGAGGACTGAGGCTGTGAGCCTGCGCATTGTTCTGCTCCTTTTCGATGGTTCGATGCAGCTCCCTTTCTACGACTCGCTCTGCCAGCGTCGGGACAGGTGGGAGTAAGGCATTCCCAAGAAGAGGCCAAGAATCCAGCCGGTCGGGCGCTGCGAGCGATTTACCCCTTCTGGGGTGGGCGCGGACGACTGCGCGTGCCGATGCCGAGCGCATGCGCAAACTCATCTTCATTGGATTCGTCGCGGCCCTCGTCCTGAGCGCGGCCGCTTTGCCCGGAGTCGCCTCCGCCAGGAACTCGAGCTGGACGGCGGATGCGAACAAGGTGTGCGTGATCTGGCTTGCGAAGGCGAAGAAGCAGTTCGCCGTTCCCGTCAAGCCGTCTGGTCTCCTCAAGTTCGCGGTCGCTTCGAGAACACTCGAGACTCAGGAACTGGCCGCGCTCGAGAAGATTCCCAACGCGTCCCCGGCCGGCACGCACGCACTCGTTGCCGTGCGAGCCGACATCGCCGAGATCTCCGCCGCGATCAATGCGGGGAATCGGGGCGACAGCGCGACGTTCGTCAAGATCCTCAAGCAGTACCTGAACGACCACCGGGCAAAGGCTGCGTTCGCGGCCGCCGGTGCGAGTCAGTGCGGCTGAGCTTCCGCCGGCGGTATCGCACATAGGGGCCCGCCACGTGGCGGGCCCTCCGCCGTTTGGGGGCTTGCGCCTGCGGCGCAACGCGCTACCCTCCGGCGGTGACTGAGCGCTTCGACGAGCTGCGCCGGTGCCTGGGCGAGATCCATGATCTCGAGAAGGCAGCCGGGCTCCTCTCCTGGGACGAGGAGACGAAAATGCCACCGGGGGGAGCCGACGCTCGGGCGGAGCAGCGCGCGACGCTCAACCGGATCGCGCACGACCTCCAGGTCGCTCCCGAGCTCGGTGAGCTGCTCGAAGAGCTCGCGCCCTTCGAGGAGGAGTACGGGCACGACTCGTTCGAGGCGAGCCTCGTGCGTGTCGCGCGGCGCGACTACGACAAGGCGGTGCGCGTTCCGTCGGGCTTGCGAGCCGAGCTGACGCGCGTGGGCTCGCTCGGTTACCGGGCCTGGCTTCAGGCGCGCGAGCAGCAGGACTACGCGATCATGCTGCCGCACCTCGAGCGCAGTCTCGAGCTGCGCCGGCAGTACGCCGCGTGCTTCTCACCGCAGGGAGATCCATACGACGTCCTCCTCGACGACTACGAGCCCGGGATGACGACCGCGGAGGTCGAGACGATCTTCTCCCAGCTGAAGACGGCGCTCTTGCCGTTGATCCGGGCGGTCGACGATTCGGCGCCGGTCGACGACTCGTGCCTGCGCGGCCACTTCCCGCGCGACGCGCAACGGCGCCTCTCGCTCGCAATCCTCGAGCACTGGGGCATGGACCGCGCCTCATGGCGCCTCGACCGAACGGTGCATCCCTTCGCGACGTCGATGTCGCCGTCGGACATCCGGCTGACGACGAACTTCCACCAGGACAGCCTGCACGGGATCCTCTCCTGCCTGCACGAGTTCGGCCACGGTCTCTACGAGCGCCAGGTCGACCCGCGCTACGTGCGCACGCCGCTGGCGCACGGCGTCTCGGCGGCGTTCCACGAATCGCAGAGCCGCATGTGGGAGAACCTCGTCGGCCGGAATCTCTCGACCTGGAAGTTCTTCTACCCGGCGATGCAGCGGGAGCTCGCCGACAGTTTCGACCACGTCTCGCTCGAGGGCTTCCATCGCGCGTTGAACAAAGTGCAGCCGTCACTCCGGCGCGTCGATGCGGACGAGGTGACGTACTGCCTTCACATCATCCTCCGCTTCGAGCTCGAGCGGGACGTGCTGAGTGGAGCGGTCTCCTTGCAGGATCTGCCCGAGGCGTTCGACGCGAAGATGGTCGACTACCTCGGGCTTCAGCCGCCGGACGTCTCTCGCGGCGTGCTCCAGGACGTCCACTGGTCCGACATGAGCTTCGGCTACTTCCCGACCTACGCGCTCGGCAACGTGGTCTCGGTGCAGCTGTGGCAGCAGGCGCAGGCCGACCTCGGTGACCTCGACGAGCAGTTCGCGCGTGGCGAGTTCGGGTTGCTGCGGGAATGGCTGCGCGAGCACGTGCACCGGCACGGGCGGGCGTTCACGCCCCAGGAGCTGCTGCAGCGCGTGACCGGCTCCGGCATGGACGCTGCGCCGTACCTCGGCTACCTCGAGCGGAAGCTCGAGGAGCTCACCCGCGCCGTCGTCGCCTAAGCGGGATCGGCGAAGTGCCGGTCGGTTTGCTGCCAGGCTTCACGCAGACGGCTTCGGTAGAAGACGAACAGCATCCCGGCGACCATCAGCAGTACGGCTTCGTCGAACGGCCCCGGGACGGGTAGAAGCCCCAGTGCGCCCAACCAGCGGATCGGCCGTGGGATTCGACCATCGCGCACGACCAGCTTGACGGCGCGAGCCGTGTGGGAGAAGAACGCTCCGATTCGGGAGAAGAACGCGCGAATGACCCGGAGGCTACGCGGCGACCTGCGGAGTGCGTGACCCGCTGGTGCGCGGAAGGCGCGCTAGTGGTCGTCGTGCCCGTGGCAGCTGCAGACCCGCTGGCCGAGCGTGCTGCGCTCGTACAGGAGGCCACAACGCGCGCAGGTGGGCGGCAAAACGCGCGCCTTCACGAGCAACGCGCGCATCAGGGTCGCCCACAGGAGCACGTACGAGATCAGGATCGGGCCGCTCATACCCCTCCCTATCGGCCGGACCGGGCCAAAGATTTACCCCCGGATGACTTCGGTAAGATCGGGCTGTGAGCTGGCTCTACATCGCCCTGCTCGCGCTGGCAGTTGCGATCCTTGTCGGCGCGGAGTGGCCGCGGCTGGAGTCGCGCCTGGGCTCGCATCTTGGGGCCGACGCCCGTCGCAGACGCGACCGCGCCAAGCGGAAGGCAACCCTGCGCGTCGTCCCGACCGACGCCGACGACTTCGCGGCGAGCGTCGAGCGCGACCTCGCCCAGCTGCCGACGATCGAGGAGACCGACCGCAGAAAGTAGCTGTGGTCAGACCGCCATCAGCGGACGACGACGGTCGTCTGCACCGTGCGCGTGTTCGGGAGGATCGGGCCGACGTCCTCCATGTTCTTCGTCTCCTGGTAGTCGGACGCGGTCACCGAGACGCGGTGCGTGCCCGGGCCGAGGCTCTTCACGACGGACACGATCCCGCGCTTGTAGGCGAAGGTGCGGAGCTTGCCGTCGACCTTCACGGCGATCGAGCTCGGGTCGACGCCCGAGCCGGCGTCGGTGAGGGCGAGGCGGATCCGCTGCGGCCGCGTGACGGTGTGCGAAAGCAGCCGGATCTGCGGCGGGGTCGTGTCGTTCACCCAGACCCGGAACGTGAACGGGCCCGGCTTGCCGCGTGACGGCGTGTCGAAGACGAAGTCGTACGACCCGGGGACTGCGAGGACGGCTCCGACTGCCGGGGTCGTCTCCCCGAACTGCTGGTACGGGTTGATGTTCGCGGGCAGGCCGGTCTCGCCGACGAGCCGGTTCTCGTCGCCGGCCAGCACGAGCCGGGGAGAGACCCGCACGCCCGGCGCCCGACTCGTGACGACGGCGCCGAAGTTGGTGAGCGCCTTCTTCGTCACGAAACGGAAGACCTGCTCCGGCCCGGAGAGATCGAGCGGCACTCCCGAAGCGCTGGAGCTGAGCTCGGGATAGCGGTAGCTCGAGACGAGTGACGGCTTGCCCTTCGTGTCCCCGTGGTACAGGCCGGGGCCCGGCAGGAGCGTGTGCGGCTCCTCTCCCAGCCGCGGCGTCGTCGAGCGGAACCAGTACGGCACGCGGCGCACGTCGGTGCCGCGCGAGAGAACGATGAAGCCCACGCCTGGGCCTTCCGCTGCGTCGGCGGCGGTGGTGAGCGTCACCGTGACGGGAGTCCCGGGAACGACCGTCGGCGTGACGGTGAGCGTCGACCCGAGCGGCGCGCTCTGCGGCGTCACGGTCACGTTCCAGGGCGTCGGCCCGCCGCCGGCGTCGG
This sequence comes from Gaiellaceae bacterium, assembly GCA_035257065.1. Classification (GTDB taxonomy): domain Bacteria; phylum Actinomycetota; class Thermoleophilia; order Gaiellales; family Gaiellaceae; genus Palsa-739. Next base: position 8,722 of record DATEXK010000388.1, read on the forward strand.
CGACGTCGATCGTGTGCGTCACGGTCTGGCTCCGCTGGACGAGCCCGAACGAGAGGCCGGTGGGGGAGACGAAGATCAGAGGGTTGTCCGCTCGGGGGAGGTCGATGCGTCCGCCGCCCTCGCGGTCCGCGCCGACTTCCTTTCCGGCCGGCGCTCCGGAGCCTGCGACGTGTACCGGGTCGCCGGTCGTCGCGAGCGCGGACTTGATCTGGGCGACGGTCCAGGTCGGGTGTCGTTGCTTGAGGATCGCGGCGCCGCCGGCGACGTGCGGCGTGGCCATGCTCGTGCCGCTCCAGTCGTGCGCAGACCACGTGTTCCGGGGCAGGGAGGAGAGGATGTCGACGCCGGGCGCCGTGACGTCAGGCTTCATCTCGAGCGAGATCGGGGTGGGCCCCGCGGAGGAGAAGTCGGCGATCACGTCCGCGGGGCCGTTGTCGCCCTCGGTGGACGCCGCAACGGTGATCGCCTCGGGCGCATTCGCGGGAGAGCTGACTCCGCCGGCGCCCGCGCCGTCGTTCCCGGCCGCGACGACGGGGACGACGCCCGCCTCGGCCGCGTGGTCGAGGGCGGCGACGACGATGTCCCGGCTGGGCTCGACCTCGGGCTCGCCGAGAGAGAGGTTGATCACGTCCATGCCGTCCTTCACGGCGGCCTCGATGCCGGCGACGATCTCGGGCGAGTTGCCGTCGAGCCCGAAGCCGGCGGTCGGCACGGTGAGCACCTTGTAGTTGCCGAGATAGGCGCTCGGCGCGATGCCCGAGACCTTGACCTTGCCCTCGCCGGGCACGGTCGCGAGCGTGTCGTGATCGCCTGCGGCGATCCCCGCGACGTTCGTCGCATGGTCGGAGTTCACCGGGTCGAACGGCAGGTTCCCGTACTTCGACGCGGGAGTCGCCGGCGCGAAGGCGCGCGCCACGATCACCTTGGGCGTCGTGAAGGCGGTGTTCCCCTTGGGGAAGCCCGCGGGGTATGTGAAGCCGGTGGGATCGAAGAACGTGTGTGTCTGGTCGAGGCCGTCGTCGATGATCCCGATCTTCATCCCGTTCCCCGCGGTCGCGAGGGTCGGGCCCCACACGGCGGGCGCACCGATCAGCTGGGGCGTACGGTCGAGCAGCTCGTGGTACGTGACGGACGGCCAGACGGTCGCGCCCGCCAGCTCGCTCAGCCGCGCGAGCTGGGAGCGGGGGAGGACGACGGCCATCCCGTTCGCGACCACGCCGTAGTGCCAGCGGGCCCGTGCCCCGGGGATCGCCCGCTGGATGCGCGCCTGAAGGGTGCGCTGCGCGGCGGCGAGCGTGCGGAGATACGACACGCTCGCGGGCGCGCGAAGGTTCAGCCGGTGTCTGATCGTCGTTGCCGCAGCGAGCTCGCGGTCGTGCTGGATCGCGGCGGCGAGCGGAGGTTGCGGCAGCGTGACGACGACTTCGACGAGCTCGGTCCGGCCCGGAGCAGGCTGCGCGGTGGCTCCGGCTGCGAGCAACAGCGCGAGCGAGCCGAGTACTGCAGGGAGCACGAGGGCGAGACGGCGCAGGGGGGGTCAATGGTACGCGCGAACCAGCGCCTCGGGGCCGGTGTCACCCGGCTACAATCCCCCGGCCCGCGGATGTGGCGGAATTGGTAGACGCGCACGGTTCAGGTCCGTGTGTCCGAAAGGACGTGGAGGTTCAAGTCCTCTCATCCGCACTACCGTAGAAAGGCGCCTGCTGCGCCGCGTAGCCCAGCGTTACTCTCCGCGTCGTGAGGGCGCTGCCGGAGGACGTCCAGACGAGTGCACTTCTCGAGGCGCTTGCCGACGGCTGGGGCTTCTCCGCCGTGTCCGTCGAGTACGCAGCGGTCGGAGCCGGGAGCTACCACTGGGTCGTGATCGACTCCGAGGGAACGCGCGGATTCGTGACCGTTGACGACCTCGACCAGAAGGGGTGGCTCGGGGACACGCGGGAGGCCACGTTCGCGGGCCTGACACGTTGTCTCGACACCGCGCATGCATTGCGCGACAGCGGTCTCGGCTTCGTGGTCGCGCCGATGCCGACGAGCCAAGGCGAGACCGTGCGTCGACTCGGGGCTCGGCACACGATCGCTCTGTTTCCGTTCGCGGACGGAGAGGCCGGCCGATATGGGGAGTACACCGCTACCGATCGCGCGGCCGTGATCGCGATGCTCGCGGAGCTTCATGTCGCAACGCCTGCGGTTGCGTCCGTTGCGCGGAGCGTCGGTCTCGAGATTTCCGGTCGCGACCAGCTCGAGAACGGCCTCCGGGAGCTGGACCAGAAGTGGCTGGGCGGCCCCTTCTCCGAACCGGCCCGTGAAGCGCTTGCTCGTCACGCGTCCGTCGTTGCCGGACTGCTTGCTTTCGCCGACCGTCTTGCTGCCGATGTCGGCAGTCGCGG
>DATEXK010000389.1:0-2316 GCA_035257065.1 Gaiellaceae bacterium
CCGGCGGCCGCCGTCGGCAAGGTCGGCGGTGACACGTTCGGCGACTTCGTGCTCGACCTGTTCGACGAGCGGAGTGTCGAGCGGACGGGCGTGATCCGCGATCCCTCCCTCCCGACGTCAGCGACGGTCGTGCTCGTCTCCGGCGACGGCGAGCGGACGTTCCTGCACCTTCCGGGCGCCAACGGGCGCGTGCGTCGCAAGGAGCTCGACGAGGAGCTGCTCTACCGCGGCCGCTGCCTCCACGTCGCCGGCACGCTCGTGCTGGAGATGCTCGACGGCGAGCCGCTCGCGGCGATCCTCGCCGAGGCGCGAAGGCGCGGCCTCGTGACGAGCCTCGACACGGTCTTCGACGCCAGCGGGCGCTGGGCACGGCTCGAGCCGTCCCTCCCCCACCTCGACCTGGCCGTACCGAGCCTCGACGAGGCGCGGGCAATCTCGGGCGAGCAGGAGCCGGCACGCGTCGCCGCCTGGCTCCGCGACCACGGTGTTCGCGCGGTCGCGCTGACGATGGGCCCGGACGGCTGCTACGCCGCCGGCGACGACTTCGAGGGCATCGGAGACGTCGAGGCGACGCTCGCACTCGCGGAAGCGGCGTGACCCGGCGGCTCCCGCGCGGAACTGCTGTCAAACGACACCGAAAGAACAAGAAAGGATCGAGCAATGAAGACGAGTCTTGGTATCTGGGCGATGGGGCCGATGGTCACCCGCTTTGTCCCGGGCGGCTATCAGCCGGAGCGGGCGGGGGAATCGACGGTGCAGAAGGGTGCGGCGGGCTGTGGAGGGTCTCAGCGAGCTGATGGACGATTACGAGTTCCACTATCCGCAGGAGTTGTCGGCGGAGAATCTCGACGACGTCCGTGCCGCGCTCGACGGCCACGGCATCTACTGCCTCGCGACCGGGCTGCACCTCGACCCGATCTTCGGCAAGGGCGGTCTCTCGGCGCCCGACGACGGCGTGCGCGCGGAGGCGCTGGCCCGGACGCTCGAGGCAGTCGACTTCGCCGGCCACATCGGCGCGCACTTCATCATCTGGCCGGGGATCGAGGGCTACAACTATCCGTTCCAGACGCGCTATGCCGAGAGCTGGGCGCGCTTCATCGACGGCGTCGGGCAGGCGGCGCAGCGCTGCAAGGAGCACGGGATCTCGCTCTTCCTCGAGCACAAGAGCTCGGAGCCGGCGATGAAGATCTTCATGCGCAACATCGGTATGACGCTCCACGTCATCCACACGCTGCGCGCGCAGGGGATCGACAACGTCAAGGTGAACATGGACTGGCAGCATCTGCTGATGAACGGCGAGAACCTCGCCGAGTACGCGGCGCTGCTCGCGGCGGAGGGACTGCTGGGCCACCAGCACGCGAACTCGGGCTGGGGCACCTTCGACGACGACAACATGGTCGGTGCGACCGCGTTCATGGAGACGCTCGAGCTCGCGCTCGAGCTGCGGCGGGCCGGCTACGGCGACCACGGCGAGCGGCTCGGCTTCGACCTCTACCCATACACCGAGGACGCCGTTGCAGCCGTGAAGCGCTCGGTGCTGCAATGGCGGTTCATCGACGGCGTGGCCGCGCGGATCGACGAGACGGCGCTGCGCGCGGCGCAAGAGCGGAAGGACGCGGTGGCTGCGTACGAGCTCGTGTACGCGGCCCTGGGAGCTTGATGCGCCCGCTGGTCGGCCTCGACGTCGGCACGACCGCCGTCAAGGCGGTGGCCGTGTCCGAGAGCGGCGAGGTTGTCGCGCGCGCCGAGCGCGGCTCCCCGCTCTCGACGCCGCAGCCCGGCTGGTGCGAGCAGGACCCCGACGACTGGTGGACGGCCGCCCAGGCCGCGCTCGCCGACCTCGGCGTCGAGCCCGCGGCAATCGGCCTCTCCGGGCAGATGCACGGGCTCGTCGCGCTCGACAAGCACGACCGCGTTCTGCGTCCGGCGATCCTCTGGAACGACCAGCGCACCGGCGAGCAATGCACGGAGATCGAGGAGCGCGTTGGCTTCAAGCGGCTCGTCGCGCTCACCGGCAACCGCGCTTTCCCCGGCTTCACCGCCCCGAAGCTGCTCTGGGTGCGCGAGCACGAGCCCGAGGTCTACGCGCGGATTGCCCACGTGCTCCTCCCGAAGGACTACGTGCGCCTGCGTCTCACCGGCGAGCGGGCCACGGACGTTGCGGACGCGTCCGGCACCCTGCTGCTCGACGTTGGCGCGCGCCGCTGGAGCGAGGAGGTGGTCGAGGCGCTCGGGCTCGACCTCGGCTGGCTGCCGCCGGTGCTCGAGTCGCCCGAGGTCTCGGGGACGACCCGCGACGGCGTCTCCGTCGCCGCG
>DATEXK010000390.1:0-4455 GCA_035257065.1 Gaiellaceae bacterium
GCCGTTGCGGACGACGACACCACCCGCCGCGCGAACGACGGTCACCGGGCTGCGCGGTCGAGATTGCGCCACGCGTCCGGCCACGCGGCGCGTGCAGCCGCCTTTCGCGCGCGCTCGAGCTCGATGAGGCGACCCGCGGCGAGGGCTTCGGCAGGCGCTGCCGTTTCGCTGAGGACGCGCAGGCGGGCCTCGGCGAACGTCGCGTCCTGGTGTTCGCCGAGCACGTCCTGGAACTGCTTCGCCTGCTGGGCGATTTCACGTCTTCCGGCGAGCTCCGCCGCGTAGCGGGCGCGCTTGCCGAGCTTGCGCAGATCATGCAGCTCTTCGTCACGCGGGTTCTCGGGGAGTGCTTTCACCGCTTTGCGCAACTGTTTCAACTCGCGACGCGCGAGCGCGTCGAGTGAGATGTCGGCGCCCGTCGGTGCGAGCTCGCTCAGCTCTGCGTCGAAGCGGTCGAGGAGCGCGAGGTACCGGTCGCTGCCGAGCGCACGCAGTAGCGCGGCGCGCGCGCGTTTGCGTTCGCTCGTCAACCTGCGCAGGAGCCGGACCGCAGCCTTCGCGTCGTCGCCGCCGAGCGCGACCGCTTCGGCGCGCAGCCGCCCGAGCAGCACGTCGAGGTCGCGCACCGCACCGAGCACCTCGCCGAGCCACTGCAGCTCGGCGTTCAGCAGGTCGGTGTCGGTTGCGACGAGCGCGCGCCCGGCGCGCAGCAGCGCCCGCGAGCGGCGGACCGCGACGCGCATGTCGTGGAGGCTCTCGGGGTCGGTGCCGAGCCTCGTGCCCGGATCGTGGCAGAGAATCTCCACGAGCTGCGCGCGCAGCAGCGACTGCAGCGCCTCGAACGGGTCTGCGGGGCGCTGCGTGCGCTCGGGCACGATGCCCAGCGCCTGGAAGACCTTGGGCGTCCCGTTGCTCGGCTTCGCGCCGGCACGACGGATCTCCTTCGCGATCGCGTCGAGTCGGCGAGGGTCGCCGGTGCGGAGCTCGATCTCGACTTCCACGAAGGACTGCGAGACGCTCTGGCCGTCCATGACCGCGACCTCGTCGACGGTTACTTCGGCCGTCGATTCGGCGCGCTCGACGAGCTCGCCGCGGCGGCGCGTTCGCAGCTCGGCGATCGGGTCGACGCGCAGGTCGCGTAGGTGGGCGAAGAGCAGCTGTCGCAGCTCGTCGGGCGGGCCGGTCGGGCCCCCCGGCTGCTCGAGCTCGAGGCGTGCGTCCGCCTGCGGCAGCTTGAGCTGCCACACGCTCTTGCCGCGCTCGGTGCGCCGCCGCAGCGTGATGCCCGCGTTCGTCAGCGAACGGCTGGGCACGTCGTAGTAGACCGACGTGAAGACGCGCGGCTCGAGCGGGCTGCCGCCGAGCGCCGGCAGCTCGAAGCCGTCGGGCGCCTGAAGCTTGCGCTCGTGCTCGAGGGTCGCATCCACCGACGGCACGTTAGTCCCGATCGATCCTCCTACCAAATCGTCACCGGATCGTCACCGAACGTATACCGGTGCAACGATCCCGGCGCGTCCTGGGAAGGCGGCAGTGCCGGCTGTGCGTGACATGTCCGGCGCCGCCACGTCTGGTGCCAGGCACGTGGCGTGTCTGCAGGAGCCACGTCCGGTGCCAGGCACGTGACATGTCCGTTCGGGGCACGGCCCGGCCGATCGAGCTACGCGGCGCGGAGCAGCGACGTGTCGACTGTGTCGACGCGCGTGAGGAACGCGGGGCGCGGCGAGCGGAGGTAGTCGATCACGGAGCGTTCGTCCTTCGCGCACGGCAGCAGCGTCTTCCAGCCGGGCAGATGCTCCGCTCGGTGGAAGTCGCCGTTGGCGACCGCGGGCAGCCCGCGCCGCGCGACGGAGGCGAAGAGGTCGTAGCGGTTGAAGAGCTCCCAGCGGTCGACGAGTTGCCCGAGCGTGCGCCATTCGCGGTCGAAGCGCATGGTCGCGCGCGAGCTGTGCACGCCGCGGCGTGCGCGGAACGGATGGGCGGCGACAAGCGCCGCCCCCTCGCTGCGGGCGCGCCCGAGAGCTGCCTCGATCCCGTCGTCGACGGGGATGAAGGCGCGGCAGCCGATTGCCAGGGCGTGCGCGGCGAGAAAAGGGTCGAGGTCGTTGTAGGTGAGCTCGAGGCCGGGGAGCAGCAGCAGGCCGTACTCCCGTGCCGCTCGAGCCGCCTGCGCGTCGAGCTCTGCGAAGTACGCCCCGTGGTTCCCGGCGTGGACACCCCGCGGAGGGACATCGGGCGCCCACCACGGGTCGTCGGTCCGGTTGACGTGATCGGTGACGCAGAGCACGTCGAATCCGCTCCGGCCGTAGAGGTCGACGAGGTCGCGCAGGCTCAGCGCCCCGTCGCTCCACATCGTGTGCGCGTGGAGCTCGCAGAGCAGCGGCTTGATCTTGTGGTGCATCGCCCCTCGAGTCTGCCCGGGCTGCCCGGAGCCGGGGGCAGAGGAGTGGTGACGATGCGGCACCGGCCCGGTGAACGTGAAAGGCCCGGAAAACCGGGCCTTTCACGTTCTACCCGAACGTCGCCGCTAGTGCTTCTGGCCGGTCTGCGGATCGAGGAAGAGCATGTTCGGGCCGTCGTGTCCTTCATCACCCCTGAAGCTGAAGAGGTTGAGGAGCGAGCCTGCCTTCGAATCGAACGAGGAGTTGCCGATCCTGCCGGTCTGCCAGTTGTCCTCGATGAAGCGGAGGATCGAGCTCTGGTCGGTGACCGAATGGTCGACGAAGTTCGACTTCGCGTACGGCGAGACGACAAGGAGCGGCTGCCGGGGGCCATAGCCGCAACGGTCCTGGTAGGCACCGAGCGTGCGCTGCGGATCGGCGCGCGTGCCGCACGTCGTACCCGTGAGCACGTCGTTGCCGGAGACGCCCTGCGACTGGTTGACGATCGGGCCCATCACATGGTCATACCAGCCGTCGGAGTCGTCGTACGCGATCACGACGGCGGTGTTGCTCCAGTCCCGCGTCCTCTCCAGCCGGTTGATGGTCTCGACGAGGAACTGCTGCTCGTCGAGCGGGTCGGAGTAACCGGCGTGGCCGTCCTGGTACCCGGGAGCCTTCAGGAACGAGACGGCCGGCTCGTTGCCGGTCGCGACGGCGGTCCAGAAGTCGCTCAGGTCGTACTGGTGATTCGCCTGGTCGGTCTTGCCGATCGTCGCGATCGAGCTGGGCGGCAGGTGGGCCGGATTCGCCGTGGACGCGAAGAACTGGAACGGTTCGTGATGCGGGATGTAGTCGTTGCTGAAGACGCCCGCGAGGTTCTTGTGCCCGATCAGGCACGTGTTCGTGGTCGTGGCGCCGGTGCTCGTGACACCCGATGTCTCACGGAAGCCGCCCTGGAACCAGCCCCACGTGATGTTCTTCGCGTTCAGCAGGTCACCGATGTTCTTGTTGTTCGGATCGGCCGAGGCTGAGTGGTCACGTGTGTCGCACGTGTCGCCGGTCGGCTGCGGATCGCCGATGACGGTCTGGCTCGCGGCGGGGACGGCGTTGCCGTCGACCGTGAAGCCGTGGGTCTGGCCGGAGATCAGGTTCAGCGCGCCCGGCGCCGACGGGCCGAAGGTCGTCGAGAACGAGTTGTCGCTCATCGCAAACGCCTGTGCGTAGTTCCACAGCGCGGTGACTGTGTTCCCGTCGAAGTAGCCCATCACCTGACCGCCGACCTCGCCGTTCGGGCCGGTGCCGCGACCGACCTTCTCGACGAACTGATCCATGAGGCCGTGGTCGTACGCGGCCTGCTCGTCTTTGTAGGCGTGATCCTGGTCGGACGTCTCGAACTGGGTGCGGTCAAGGCGGAACGGCTGGACGGAGTTCGGGTTGTTCGGTGCGAGTAGGCTGTCGTTCAGGCCGTTCACCGACGGCGTGTTCCCGGCTGCGATGAAGCGAGGCTCGCCGGCCGGGTTGGCGGCGTTCGGATACGTCGCGAAGTAGTGATCGAACGAGACGTTCTCCTGGTAGATCACCACGAGGTGCTGGATCGGCGTCGTCGTCCTGGCGCCGGGATTGTCGTGATGGTCGGTGGTGCCGGCGTGCGTCGTTGCGGCAACTGTTGCCGCGACGGCCGCGATGAGGACCGGCGTGAGCAGGCGAATGCGGCGGTGCATCTCTCCCCCTTACGTGGAGTCGTTGACACCACCGATCGTCGCTATCGCACTCCTGTGGATGGGCAACGGGTCCGGGAATGGGCGGTGACGAACTGGTGACCAGCGTTGCGGGAGGATGCGCACACCGGAGCGCACCAGCGAGACGGCGCTCGTGCCGCCGACCACCGCTGCCGCAGCCGTCTCCACCGCGTGTACGCCGAGCCCCGCAGCGAGCGCCGCGTGCATCGGCACACCCTGCGCATGGAAGGCGACCGCGGCAGCCCCACCGGCGATTCCGACATTGGCCGGTGTGAGCGGCACGACGCCGGCGAGCTCGAGCGCCGGCACGACGAGCAGCGCGGCGGCGAGCGGATGCG
>DATEXK010000391.1:0-3768 GCA_035257065.1 Gaiellaceae bacterium
CGAAGTACTTCTGGAAGAGCGCGAAGTGGCTGCGCGGAATCGAGCTCTCCGCCGTCGACAAGCCCGGCTTCTGGGAGCGGTACGGCTACCACAACGACGCCGACTATTGGCAAGAGGAGCGGTACGGATTCTGAGCTCGAAAAGCGCTAAAGCTCCGACGCGCTCTGCCGATAACTCCACTACTACCCCACCCTCCCCACTCCCCAAGTGGAACTGAAACGGCGCCTTGGCGCCGTTTCTCATTTTGGTCGGAGAACGACGAAGGGCCGGCGTGAGCCGGCCCTTCGCAGTCGTGCTGAGCCAGGGGCCCTAAAGCAGAACACCGGGGGCCAGATCTGGGACCATGGCCGTACTTCCCGGGTCTGGCCCCCGGCTCGTTACATCATCCCGCCCATGTCGGGCATACCGCCGCCCATGCCGGCCCCGGCCTTCTCGGGAGCCTCGGCGACGATCGCCTCGGTGGTGAGGATGTTCTTCGCGATCGACGCGGCGTTCTGCAGCGCCGAGCGGGTGACCATCGTCGGGTCACCGATGCCGGACTTGAGGAGATCCTCGACCTCGCCGGTCTCGATGTTCATGCCCCAGCCGGGCTTTGCAGCACGCACGGCCTGGACGACGACGGAGCCTTCGAGGCCCGCGTTCGCCGACAGCTGGCGAAGCGGCTCCTCGAGCGACTTGAGGATGATCTGCGCACCCGTGCGCTCGTCGCCCTCGAGGTCGCCGAGCACCTTCTCGCGGACTGCGTCCGCGGCGTTGATGAGCGCGACGCCGCCGCCCGGGACCTGACCCTCTTCGAGGGCCGCCCGTGCAGCCTGCAGCGCGTCCTCGACGCGGTGCTTCTTCTCCTTCATCTCGGTCTCGGTCGCAGCGCCGACCTTGACGACCGCAACGCCGCCCGACAGCTTCGCGAGGCGCTCCTGGAGCTTCTCGCGATCGAAGTCGGAGTCGGTGTTCTCGATCTCGGCCTTGAGCTGCTTGATCCGACCCTTGATGGCGTCGGCCTCGCCTGCACCGTCGATGATCGTCGTCGAGTCCTTGTCGACGACCACGCGGCGGGCGTGCCCGAGCTGCGAGAGCTTCGTGTTCTCGAGCTTGAGGCCCATCTCCTCGGTGATGACCTCGCCGCCGGTGAGCACGGCGATGTCCTCGAGCATCCGCTTGCGGCGGTCACCGAAGCCCGGCGCCTTGACGGCGACGGCGGTGAACGTGCCGCGGAGCTTGTTGACCACGATCGTCGCGAGCGACTCGCCCTCGACGTCCTCGGCCACGATCACCAGCGGGCGACCCGCCTGGATGACCTGCTCGAGCACCGGAAGGATGTCCTTCACGGCGCCGATCTTCTGGTTGGCGATGAGGATGTACGGATCCTCGAGAACCGCCTCCATGCGCTCGGCGTCGGTGATCATGTACGGCGAGAGGTAGCCCTTGTCGAACTGCATGCCCTCGGTGAACTCGAGCTCGAGGCCGAGCGTCTGGCCCTCCTCGACGTTCACGACGCCGTCCTTGCCGACCTTCTCGATCGCGTCGCCGATGACGTCGCCGATCTCGCGCTCGCGCGAGGAGACGGTCGCCACGCGGGCGATGTCCTCCTTGCCCGAGACGTCCTTCGACTGCGTCTTCAGGTTCTCGACGATGGCCTCGACGGCCTTCTCGATGCCGCGCTTGAGCCCCATCGGGTTCGCGCCGGCGGCGACGTTCTTCAGGCCCTCGCGGACGATGGCCTGGGCGAGCACCGTTGCCGTGGTCGTGCCGTCACCTGCGACGTCGTTCGTCGCTGTGGCAACCTCGCGCACGAGCTGCGCACCCTGGTTCTCGAAGACGTCCTCGAGCTCGATCTCCCGAGCGATCGTGACGCCGTCATTCGTGATGGTCGGCGCGCCGAACTTCTTGTCGAGCACGACGTAGCGACCCTTCGGGCCAAGGGTGACCTTGACCGCGTCGGCGAGGACGTTCACACCGCGCTCGAGAGCGCGACGGGCATCCTCGTTGAACTTCAGCTCTTTGTGAGCCATGTGTTTTTCTTCCTCCTCAGAAACTCGGAACTACGACTTTGCGCCGACCGGCTCGCGGGTCTTGGCCGCCTTCTTGGCCCCGACGACCTTCGCGAGCACGTCGGACTCGCGGAGGATCAGGTACTCCTCCGTGCCGACCTTGATCTCCGTACCGCCGTACTTGGAGAAGACGATCTCGTCGCCCTCCGCAAGATCCATGGCGACGAACTTTCCGTTGTCATCCCGGCTGCCCGGGCCTACGGCGAGGACCTTGCCGCGCTGCGGCTTCTCCTTGGCCGTATCCGGAAGCACGATGCCGCTGAAAGTCTGCTCCTCCTCTTCGAGGACCTCGACGATCAGACGGTCACCAAGCGGCTTCAGGTTCATTCAGTTGCCTCCTGACTTGCTGCAGAGTGCGGTGTTCGTGACACCTTCTGGCACTCTCACCCGGAGAGTGCCGGGACATTGTACGAGCGATGGGGCGGCTCCGCAACCTGAACCGGCCGGCCGGCGCCAACCTGTTACAACGCCACGAGTGGAGCGAGAGTTCTCGGCGGGCGGGGTGCTGGTGCGGAACGTGCGGGGCCGCACGCTGGTCGCCGCGATCCGGCCGCAGGGGAAGCCCGAGGGCACGTGGGCGCTCCCGAAGGGCAACGTCGACCCGGGCGAGAGCCCCGCCGAGACCGCCGTCCGCGAGGTGTGGGAGGAGACCGGCGTCCACGGCCGGCTCGTCGAGAAGCTCGGCGACGTGCGCTACACGTACACCCGCCGCGGCGGGCTGCGGGTCTTCAAGGTGGTCAGCTTCTTTCTCCTGCGCGCCGGGCGCGGCCGGATCGGCGAGATCGAGGAGGCGATGCGCGTCGAAGTGGCCGAGGCACGCTGGCTCCCGCTCGACGACGCGCCGCGGCTGCTGGCCTACGGCGGCGAGCGCGAGATGGCCGAAAAAGCGCGCGATAGGCTCCGCGCGTGAGCGCGCCGTTGAACTGCAGCGAGTACGAACGGCTGGCCGAAGAGCTCACCGATCCGGGCCCGTGGGCGTTCCTCTCCGGCGGGGCGGCAGACGAGTCGACCCTCCGCGCGAACCGCGGGGCGTATGAGCGCTGGACGTTCCGGCCGCGGGTGCTCGTCGACGTCGGCGACGTGTCGACGGAGACGACGGTGCTCGGCACGCCCGTCTCGTTGCCGGTGCTCGTCGCGCCGATCGCCTTCCACAGGCTCTTCCACGCGGACGGCGAGCTCGCGACCGCGCGCGCGGCGGCGGCGGAGCAGACGGTGTTCTGCGTCTCGACGATGACCACGTACTCGCACGGCGAGATCGCCGAAACGGCGCCGGGACTCAACCAGTGGGCGCAGCTCTACGTGCTGAACGACCTGGGTGCTACACGCGCACATCTCGACGACGCGGTCGCCGCGGGCGTCACCGCGATCGTGTTGACGGTCGACACGCCGGTTCTCGGCCGCCGCGAGCGAGACCTCCGTGCCGGATTCTTCGTGCCGGCCGACATGCCGCTCCCGTACGTGTCCGCGAGGCTCGGGAACGTCCCGCACAACCCCGCGACGCACATCAACCTCTTCTCCGCGTCGGTGACCTGGCCGGACATCGAGTGGATCGCCGAGGCGACGAAGCTGCCGGTCGTGCTGAAGGGCGTTCTCACCCGGGAGGACGCGGCGCTCGCGGTCGAGCACGGCGCCGCCGGGGTGATCGTCTCGAATCACGGCGGCAGGCAGCTCGACGGCGCGCCGGCGACGCTCGACGCCCTGGCCGAGGTCGCCGAGG
>DATEXK010000392.1:0-6574 GCA_035257065.1 Gaiellaceae bacterium
GCCGATCGCGGTGGCCGTCGCGCCCGAGAACGACCGGAAGCTCCGCCAGGCGCGCAGCGCGCGCAGCACCACGAACGCCAGGGACGCGGCGAAGGCGACGACGAGGAAGAGCAGCGCGAGCGCGGCTGCGAGGGCCATTTCGCCATGGTAACGGCGCCGTGCGAGCGCCTGGTTTCTGGCTCTCGAAGCCGCTTTTTCCGCGGCGCCGGTGCTACACTTCGACCTGCGTCGCGGGGTGGAGCAGTCAGGTAGCTCGCCGGGCTCATAACCCGGAGGTCGCAGGTTCAAATCCTGCCCCCGCTACTTCGAAAGGCCCTGGAGACAGGGCCTTTCTGTTACCTCAACAGAGATCGAATAGCGAAACTTTTGCCCAACTTTTGCCTTCGGACATCGTGACAGCGCGTCAGCGTGGCCTGAAGGTCCGTACCCGGCAGGGAATGGTGCCGTTGACAGCAGAGGAAGCGGCCACGTTGTTGAAGCGCCTCGAAGGAAGCGACTCGGGTCGAGCCGCAGCGGGGACGTTCTCTGTGTCGGCGAATGCGAGCACCAGCGTCACCTTCACCGACGTTGAGAAAATCGCGGTCTTGGACGCGTTGCAGGACTGGTTGCCGTCATTGGAAGACATACCGGGCTCGGGCCTTCGGGAGCTCCAGGCTGCGCTCGCACACGATCTCGACGGCGGCTGATGGCTCTGCGGGCGGCATGCGCCGATGCCGAAGGGGACTCCACGCCACGGTGCTCGGGCGGTAACGTCTCTCATCGCAGAGTTCGAAACCCACCGACGCTCTCAATCTCATCTCGGTTCGTCGACGCCGGTGTGGGCCCGGGTGGGGATCGCGTCGGCGGAGCGCTGGTTCGGCGATCAGCTGACCCGGCAGATCAGTAGTCATCACCGGCGGCGACTTCGCCGCATCGGTTGGGAGCATGCGCTCGGCCCTCCGGCCGGCGGGTGGGCTGCGACCCTGCCACCGCCGCGTCCCGGCAACGCCGTCGAGGTGCTGATCGATGGCGCGGAGGCGCTGTCGGTGATCGCCCGGGAGTTACGACAGGCCCGCTCGCACATTCACCTAGCCGGTTGGCACTTCACCCCCGGCTTTGCGCTCGTTCGCGACGGCGACCCGGTCGTTGTTCGCGATCTTCTCGCCGAGCTCGCGGAGCGGGTAGACGTACGCGTGCTTGCCTGGGCCGGGGCGCCGCTGCCGCTCTTTCGGCCCTCACGCCGCGACGTGCGGCAGGTCCGCGAGCAGCTCGTCAGCCACACGAAGATCAAGTGCGCGCTCGACGCGCACGAGCGGCCGCTTCATTGCCATCACGAGAAGACAATCGTCGTCGACGACCGTGTGGCGTTCGTCGGCGGCATCGATCTGACATCCGAATCCGGAGACCGCTTCGACGCCAGCCACCATCCCGCGCGCGCCTCAGTCGGTTGGCACGACGTCTGCGCTCGGATAGAAGGCCCGGCCGTCGCGGATGTCGCCGACCACTTCAACATGCGCTGGCATGAAGTCACGGGCGAGCGGCTCGCCGACGCGACGCCGCCAATACGTGGCGGGGAGGTCGAGGTGCAGATTGTTCGCACCGTGCCCGAGCGAATCTACAAGGCAACCCGGAACGGCGACTTCGGCATTCTCGAGTCCTATCTCCGGGCGTTCGAGGGCGCGCAGCGGTTCATTTACCTCGAGAACCAGTTCCTCTGGTCACCGGAGATCGCGAGCGTCCTCGTCGAGAAGCTCTCCCGGCCGCCGTCGGCGGACTTTCGCATCGTGATGCTGCTCCCGGCGAAGCCGGCCACCGGCACCGATGACACGCGAGGGGTGCTTGGCGAGCTGGTCGAGGCCGACGCAGATGCCGGCCGGATCCTCGCCTGCACGATCTATGCGCGCTCCGGTGCCCGGACCGACCCGATTTACGTCCATGCGAAGGTCGGGATCGTCGATGACGCTTGGATCACGATCGGCTCTGCAAATCTGAACGAGCACTCGCTGTTCAACGACACCGAGATGAACCTCGTCAGCCACGACGCGGCACTCGCGCTTGAGACACGCCTCCGGCTGTGGGCGGAGCACCTCGAGCTGGCGGTTGACGAGCTCCGCCGCGACCCGATCGAGGTGATCGACCAGCTGTGGGGCCCAATCGGCAGGGATCAGCTCGCGCGACGGGAAGCCGGCCTGCCGCTGACCCACCGGCTCGTCCGACTGCCGCATGTTTCGAAGCGCTCGAGCCGCGTCTTGGGCCCGCTGTCGGGCTTGCTCGTCGACGGCTAGTTACGTGCCTTGCTCGACCTGCTGGAAGCGCTCCCGCAACTGCTTGATCGCTGGCATCAGCACCAGCGCCGGCACGATCGGCAGCCAGAAGTTGAACAGCCGGTAGATGACAACGGCGACGAGCGTCCGCGCAAATGGCAGCCCCATCCAAACGAGCGCAAACGTCAACGCGATCTCGACCACCCCGGCGCCCCCAGCGGGCAGCGCACGGCGCGTCAAGACATACCCGCCCGAGTAGGCGAGCACGAGCGCTGCGACGGAGATTCGAGCGTCGACGATCTGTAGCGCGGCCCAGAGGCAGAGGATGTCGCCGGCCCAGTAGGCAGCGTTGCCGAGGACGCCGACCCCGTGCTCGCGCGGGCTCAGAAGCAGCGCGCGCACAGACATCGCGCCCGCGATCAGGATTGCGAACCAGCGGCGCAGGTAGCCGCCCCGCAATCTGCCCAACCGCCTGCCACGCTTCGGCGAGGTGAGGTAGAAGCCGAGCGCGAGACTCGGCAAGATCAGCAGCGACGGCAACGTCGCCGAGTTGCTCGCGTGCCCATCGAGACGAAAGAAGAGGGCAGCTGACGCGATCAAAGCGCCGATCGAGAGCACGAGATACTCGAGCAGTCCGAGCCCGACCGCCCGCGCCTCGGCCTCCCGTCGGCTCGCCCCCGCCTTCTGGAACGCCCAGGAGTCGACAGCGAACCCTCCCGACGAGCGCGTCGCCGCGAAGACGCCGAACCCCGCGATCACGGTCTGTGCGGAGATCCTCAGGCTCATCTCGGAACCCTCATCCACCCGCGCCATATCCCGAACGGTGAACACGTAGCCGGCGTACGCAATCAGCTCACCGGCCAGGCAGACCCCGAGCCACGCCCACGCGTGGTTCGCCTCCGCCAGGCGCGTAACACGCGTCCCACCCGCCGACCAGGCAAGCACGAACACCACGCCGACCGTGGTGCCGGCGGCCGCGATGATGATCACGAGAGGCTTGTCCTCAAGCCACAGGGACGCGCTGCGGAGAGCCACCCCAAAAGCCGAGAGACGTCTCCACACACAACGGGTCTACCCGGCCGGGACCTCCGCGGAACGTAGGCACCGCGGATGTTTTCGAATGCCGCCTTCGGTCATCAACACTCTTTGAGCTCACGAAACTATGCACCCCGCGATCCGAGCGGAAGCATGAGAGGCAGCGACCGTTGCACGGTTCACGCTCGATCACTCCGCTCGGCACCGCGCGCAGCGCCGGCAACAGCTTCGTTCACTCAACAGCGTTTGAGGTGTTCTCGCGTGCGGGCTTCGTCGCTCGGGCGCTCGTCTATGGGATCATCGGCGTGCTGGCCCTCGAGGTGGCAACCGGCACAGGCGGCAAGCTGACAAACCAGCAGGGCGCGCTGCGGACAGTCGCGAACGAGCCGTTCGGCGAGGTCCTCCTCACAGTGCTTGCGATCGGGCTCGGCGGCTACGCGGCATGGCGGCTGATCCGCGCTGCGATCGGGCACGGCCCGGAGGCCTCAGACAGCGGCTTTGAGCGCGCCGCCGGCTTCGCCAGCGGGGTCGCTTACGCGGCGATGTGCGCGGTCGCTGTCGGGATCCTGGCCGGTGCTCATCAGGGCCAAAGCGGCAGCCCTAAAACGACAACGGCAGATGTCTTCGGCTGGCCCGGAGGCACCTGGATCGTCGGCACCGCCGGAGCGGTCGTTGTCGGCATCGGCCTCTACCAGGCCTACCGCGGTGTCACGAAAGAGTTCTTGAAGGACTCGAAGGTCGAGGAGATGGGCCTGCGCATCAAGAGGTGGTTCGGCCGGATCGGGACGATCGGGCATCTCGCGCGCGGCGTTGTGTTCGTGCTCGTCGGGACATTCCTGATCAAGGCGGCGGTCGACTACAGACCGCATGATGCCGTCGGCCTCGACGGCGCGCTCGCCAAGCTGGCTCATCGCTCCGACGGGCCGCTCGCGCTCGGAATCGTCGCCGCCGGGCTGATCGCGTTCGCGCTCTACTCGCTGAGCGACGCCCGCTACCACCGAATCTGAGCAGTACCGCAACCCTCTGAATTTGCCGGCTCTGCTCCAGAAAGCCGAATCTCAGGGAGCAGGAGCATCGTCGTGCACGATGATCCGCTTGCCTTCGATCCGCACGATCGCCTCCCAGGGGACGATCGCCTGCGGCTTCTGAGCGCGGATGCCGAGGTGTTCGAGCAGCGCACGGCGTCCGATGCAAAGACCGGTGACACGAAGGGTGGTCGGGGAGAGTTCGCCCCGGAGGTCGTAGCAGCGGCCGAGTGAGCGCCCCGATTCGGTCACGACCTCGCGGTGCAGGAACGATGAGAGTGTCCTCACCTGCCGGCTCCGGGGATTTTGTCCATGTAGGGCCGGACGCGGTCGTCGCCCCGCCCAAGACCGAGCTCCGTCGCTCCTCGTTTCAACTCGACCGCCGAGTCGACCTTGCACACCTCACTCCACGGAACACGCACCTTTCGGCCGCCCCCGATCCAGCCCGCGAGCCTTCCGACCAAGCCCGCCCGCTGCCCCCAGTAGCCGGGGCCGCAGAGGATCGCGACCACCTCGGGCACCTCGCCGACACCTCCTTCGATCGCGAGGTCGTCAACGTTGCCGCACCTCCGTCCGTCCTTGTCGAGCAACTGGTGGTCGAGAACGTGCAAGCCGATGTCGATCTCCTTGCCGCTCAATTCTGACCCACGTTCGTCAGGATCATCAACGGGATCGCTGCGAGGGCAACGATCATGATCACCACGAGATAGATCAACCCCAGTGCGTTTGCGAACCGGCCGTTGACGTAGCGGCCCATGTACGCCTTGTCGTTCGCGACGAGCAGGATCGGCACATAGGTCAGCGGCAGCGCGACCACTGAAAAGAGAACTGCGTACTCCGTCAGCGCCACCGGGTCGACGCCGGTCATGAGGATGCCGAGCGCGAGCAGGAGCAGAACGAGCCAGGTGAGGGCGAACCGTGGCGCCCCACGCGGGTTGCGGTAACGGCCCCACTCCCAGCCGCAGAACTGCGCGAGGTTGTACGCACCGGCGAAGACTGTGTCGATCGAGGCCGCTCCGACCGCGAACAGGATCCCGACGAGCGCGAGCAGGAGCCCGAGCTGCCCCAGGGGCTGCTCCGCGGCGAGCGCGACAGTGCCCAAATGCTGCGGTGAGATCCCGTGGCTGAGAAAGAGCGCACCGCCGGTAATCATCAGGGCGAACGAGAGGGTTCCGCCGAGGCCGTAGCCGAGGATGGCGTTCGCGCGGTTGAGACCGAGATCCTTCGGTGACCACTGATCCTCGATCCCGCCCGATGAGTAGAAGTAGACCTCGTACGGCGTCATCGCCGTGCCGAGAATGCCGACGACGAAGTAGGCATACAGCAGTGAATTGGTGTGCGCGATGTGCGGAACGAAGCCTGCGCCGACCTGGCCCCAGTCCGGCCCGAGCTTCACCGCGACTACCGCGAAGACCAGCATGCAGAGCCCTCCGAACCCGAAGATCCGCTCGATCCACTCGAACGTTGTCACCCAGATCACGACCGCGAAGGCCAAAACCGCGAACACGATGAGCCACCGGTACGGCAGACCAGAGAGGAGCTGCAGCGCAATCGCGACCCCGCCGAGCTCCGCAGCGAGTGTCATCAGGTTCACGACCTCCGACGAGACCAGCGCCACCACCGCGCCCTTGAAACCGACTCGTTCGCGAATGGCATCGAACACGGCCCTGCCCGAAACAGCCGCGACCCGGCCGCACATCTCCGAGTAGACGATGATGCCGATCAGCCCGACCACGATCACCCAGAGCAGCTGATAGCCGAAGGCCGCGCCCGCGGCGACGTTGAACACGAGGTCGCCGATGTCCACGAACCCGCCGATCGCGGCGATAATCCCCAACCCCAGACCGAGCGCCTTGCTCATGTGCAACTCCCAAGCTTCTTCAGCGCGCTCGCAACAGCCGCACCGACTGCACGATCGGACGGATGGTCGTGCAGCCGCTGCAAAGTGGCCGCAAGCACCGCCGCGTGCTTCGCCTTCTCGCGAACCCGCCGCTCGATCGAAGGCAACGCCTTCCGCCGCGACAACGCGTCCGCCAAGTTCGACGACTCGATGCGCAACTCCTCGGCCTGCTCGCGCGCGAAATACGTCGTTGTCCGCCCCCGCGCCACATCGCCGGCGAGAAGCGCACCCTCACAAGCAATCGAATCGAGCGTCGCCGCATCGTTCGTCAATGCGTGCCGGTCGACCGTACCGCCGTTGCAGCCAGCGACCACGAACGCAACGACACAGATGCGAAGAAGGCGTAACAGGCGCGACCTCACGTCCAAGCG
>DATEXK010000393.1:0-3341 GCA_035257065.1 Gaiellaceae bacterium
GACGAGCATCGCGATCTCCGCCGCGACGTAGCGGGCCTCCGAGTGCTCGTCCTCGACCTCGACGACGCGCACGGGGTCGCCCTCACCGAGCTCCGACCAGAGGTTCTTGTCCTTGCGCTCGCGGTTGTGCCGGATCACCGCGTTCGCAGCCTGCAGGATGTTGTTCGTCGAGCGGTAGTTCTGCTCGAGCGCGATCTCGCGCGCACCGGGGAAGTCCTTTTCGAACTCCAAAACGTTGCGAATATCGGCGCCTCTGAAGCCATAAACCGACTGATCTGGGTCGCCGACTGCGAACACGTTCGAGTGCTTCTCGGCGAGCAGCTGCAGGAAGCGGTACTGCGCGTGGTTCGTGTCCTGGTACTCATCGACGAGGATGTAGCGGAACGCCTTCTGCCATTTCTCGCGCGCCTCGGGGAAGCGCTCGAGCACGTCGACGGTGAGGAAGAGCATGTCGTCGAAGTCGACGGCGTTCGCCGCGAAGAGGCGCTTCTGGTACAGCTCGTATGCGTCGGCGACCGTCTGGTCGTAGAAGCTCGCGACGCGCGAGGCGTACTCGACCGGGCCGATCAGCTGGTTCTTCGCATTCGAGATCTGCGAGAGAATGCCGCGCGGCGTGAACCGCTTCGGGTCGCGCTCTAGCTCCTCCAGGCATTGCTTCACGAGCCGGAGCTGGTCGGCAGTGTCGTAGATCGTGAAGTTCGACTTGTAGCCGAGCCGCTGCGCCTCGCGGCGCAGGATTCGGCCGCACGCTGCGTGGAACGTCATCACCCAGCAGGCGCGCGCGGGCGGGCCGACGAGCTGCTCGACGCGCTCGCGCATCTCGGCCGCGGCCTTGTTCGTGAACGTGATGGCGAGGATCTCGGGCGGCTTCGCACCGACGGCGGCGAGCAGGTGTGCGATGCGCCGCGTGAGCACACGCGTCTTTCCGGAGCCAGCGCCGGCGATCACGAGCAGCGGCCCCTCCGTGGTCAGCACGGCCTCGCGCTGGGCCGGATTCAGGTCTTCGAGGTACGTCTCGGGCGTCGTCGCGGCCATCGGTCGAGGATAGCCGCGAGGCTCGGCGGCCTCGCCGGACACGTCCGGTGCCAGGCACCCGACATGTCCAACGGAGCCCCTGTCAGTAGGCTCCGCCCGTGCGCATCGCGCTGATGATCGAGGGGCAGGAAGGCGTCACCTGGGAGGACTGGTGCGCCCTTGCCGACGCCTGCGAGGAGCACGGCGTCGAGGCGCTCTTCCGCTCCGACCACTACATCTCGTGGGAGCGGGGCGACGACAAGGTCGCGCACGACGCCTGGACGACGATCGCCGCGCTCGCCGCCCGCACGACGACGCTTCGCTTCGGGACGCTCGTCTCCCCCGCCACCTTTCGCTTGCCCAGCCTGCTCGCCAACGCGGCTGCCACGGCCGATCACGTCTCGGGCGGGCGAATCGAGCTTGGTCTCGGCGCGGGCTGGAACGAACGGGAGCATCGCGCCTTCGGCTTCCCCTTCCCCGAGATGCCGGTGCGACTTGCCATGTTCGCCGAGCAACTCGAGATCGTCCACCGACTGTGGACGGAGGGACGGGTCGACTTCCAGGGCGAGCACTACACCCTCGACGACGCTCCCGGGCTCCCCAAGCCCGTCCAGTGGCCGCATCCGCCGCTGCTCGTCGGCGGTCGCGGCACGCGCGGCACCGCCGACCCCGCGGCGCGCTTCGCAGACGAGTACAACACACCGTTCGCCTCGCCGGAGGAATTCGCGGCGATCCGCGAGAAGGTGGTCGCGGCATGCGAGCGTGCCGGCCGCCATCCGTCGACGATGCGCTTTTCGACGATGACCGGCTGCCTCATCGGTGCGACGCACGAGGATGCCGTCGAGCGCGCGCATGAGCTCTACGGGCGCGCGTCCCGCGATGTGGGGTTCGACGACTGGATCTCCGGCCACGCGCAGCGTTCGCTCATCGGCTCGGTCGACGAGGTCGCCTCTCGGCTCCGCGAGTACGAGGCAGCGGGCTGCGAGCGCGTGATGCTTCAGCACCTGCTGCATACCGATCTCGAGCCCGTGCGACTGATCGGCCGCGAGCTCGCTCCCGCCATCGCGTAATCCGTCCGCCCACCCGCGACGATGCGGGCGTGGACGAAGGGACGGCGCGGCTCGAAACGTTCAGCGACGGCGTGTTCGCGATCGCCGCGACGCTACTCGCTTCCTCACGATCGGGATCATCTGGATCAACCATCACTACTGCGTGCAGACGATCGCAAGGTCCGATCGCACGTTCCTCTTCCTCAACCTGTTGCTGTTGCTCACCGTCGGATTCCCGCCCTTTCCGACGAAGCTCGTCGCGCAGTACCTCCAGCAGCCGGGCGAGCAGGCCGTGGCCTACGCGTACGCAGCGACATTCGTCGTGATGTCGATCGTCTACAACAGCTGGTGGCGCTACGCGAGCACGGGCCGGCGCCTGATCAGCGAGAGCGTCCCCGACTCGACCGTCCGCGCGATCAGCAGGGCGTTCAATCCGGGCGTCCCGATGTACGGCATCGTGCTCCTCGTCGCCGTCTTCAGCCCGCTGGCGAGCGTCGTGTTGACGTTCGCAATCGCAGCGTTCTACCTACCGTCGGGGGCATTGTTCGCCGAGCGCTGAAGCTCCGCCTCGAGCCACTCCGACGCCTCGCGAAGCTCACCGGCGTCGCTCGACTTCACGACGATCTCGACCTCCGGGCCGCCGGGGCCGAAGCTCGGATACGAGCCGATCAGCACGCCGGGCCAGCGCTCGCCCGCCTCGACCATCGCGGGCGTGATCTCGCTCTCGCGCGTTCGATAGGTGCGCCGCCACGCGCCGATCGGGCTGCCGCGCCTGAACTCCTCTGCGATCGCGTCGAACATCGCCTCCATCTCGGAGGGCAGACCCGGCATGACGTAGACATTCCCGATCGCGAACCCGGGGGCGCCGCCCAGCGGATTCGTCAGCGGCCGGCTTCCGGCCGGGAGCCGAGCCCAGCGCACCACATAATCGGGATTCCGCGTGAAGCGCGCCCGCAGATCGGCCGCGACGTCCGGTTGCTCGATCTGCTCGACGCCGAACGCGTGCGCGATCGCCTCGCGCGTGAGGTCGTCCGGCGTGCCGCCGAGGCCCCCGGTGACGAGCAGGAAGTCGACGCGCGCCGCCTCGTCGCGCACGAACTCGGCGATCTGCTCGATCTCGTCGGGCAGGGCGGCGAGCATGCGCACCGTTACGCCGAGCGGCGCGAGGCGCTTCGCAAGCCACGAACCGTTCGTGTTCGGCACGTCGCCCGAGACGAGCTCGTTCCCGATCGTGAGAATCGAGGCGCTGGCCATCAAAGAGCAAGGGTACGCGTCGGC
>DATEXK010000394.1:0-3189 GCA_035257065.1 Gaiellaceae bacterium
AATCTCCCACTTGCGCAGCAGATGGGCGAGGCCGGACGCCGGCGGGCCATCTCGCGCTTCTTGCAGACCACGTGTACCGAGCGGACGGAGCTGTTGTACCGCGACGCGCTCGCGTCCGTGTGAGGCGGCTCGCCGCGAGAGCGGCTCTCCTAGAGCGCTCGGTACAGCGCGACCGTGTGCTCCGCCATCCGCGCGACAGAGAACTCGCGGTGCGCTCGCTCTCGTCCGGCAGCGCCGAGTTGGGGCTGCTCGAGCGCGCTCGCGATCCCGAGCGCAAGCGCCGACGGATCGTCGGGCAGCACGAGGATTCCCGTCTCGCCGTCGACCACGAGCTCCGGCAATGAGCTGACGTTCGACGCCACGATGGGCAATCCGGCGAGCATCCCCTCGAGGACCCCGAGCCCGAACCCCTCCCAACGGGCCGGGTGCACGAGCAGCGTGGCACGTCGCAGCCATGCGGCGACGTCCGGCACTCGGCCCGCGAGACGCACGCGATGGTCGACACCTAGCTCGTGCGCGAGCCGGCCGAGAACATCACGCTCCGGGCCTTCGCCGAGGACGACGAGCACCGTGTCGTCACTGAGCAGCGGCAGCGCGCGGATTGCGACGTCGATGCCCTTCTGCGGTGTCAGTCGCGCGACTGCCAGCAGGATGCGCGCTCCGTCGGGTACGTCGTCGGGCGGGTTGTCACCCCACGCCGCCGGCAGGTCGTCCATGCCGTAGTGGATCGTCTCCACCTTGTCGGGTCGCAGGCCGACCTCCTCGATGGTGAAGCGGCGGAGCGCGTCCGTGATCGTGATCACCCGGTCGGCGAGGTGCGACAGGCCGCGCTCGACGAAGCGGAATGGGCCGGCCCGGAACGGATCGTCGTTGTGCTTCGTCGACACGAGCTGCGCGCCGCGCAGCTTCGAGGCGATGCCGCCGTAGAGGTCGGCGTGCACGAGGTGCGTGTGCACGATGTCCGCGCGTGTTGCTCGGACCACGCGCGCAAGCAGCACCGGATCGACATCGCGCGGTGCTGCGATCCGGATTGCGGGCACCTGCAGCGCGTCGTAGAAGTCGTCCGCCCTCCAGGCCGGATCGTCGAGGCCGACGAAGAAGGGCTCGATCCCGCGCTCCGCGAGGGCGGGGAGCAGCGCGAGCAGATGGCGCTCGGAGCCGCCGATGCCTCGCATCCGGTGCATGTGCAGCACTCTCATGTCGCTCGCTCTCGCAGTCTGTGCGCGATTCGCGCGAGGGTCGCCGCCGCAAGGAGCGCGAGGACGAAATCCCAGGAGACGCGATACCGCGTTGCTCCGACGAAGATTGCGGCGCATGCCGTCTGGTACGCGAGGAGCAGCAGCGCAAGTACTGCGAACACGCGCCGGACGAAGAACAGCCCCGCGGCGGCAAGTATGTAAAGCCCGATCATGTATGCCGGCTCGACGCTCCTGCGCCCCACGTCGAGTCGCGTCCCTGAGCCGGGTCTCCCGGAGGTCTCGAACGCGGCGGGCCGCCACAGGAGCTCTGCCGAAAGCGCGGCGAGCTTTGCCTTGTCGCCCGGATGCCGCTTCACATACGTGAAGGCGAGATGCTCGTAGAACGACATCTCGGTGCACTCGTTGGGATAGCGGTCGATCGCGTACTGCGGCGGGACACCGGGTTTCGTGTAGTACCCCCACGCGTCCTCGGGCGTCAGCCGGTTGGGGGCAGGTGGGCGCGGCGAGCTCGGGGAGACGTCGTCGATCCACTGTCCCGACGAGAGCAGCGGATACGTCTGCGGGTTGTTGGCCTTCCAGAGTGCCCGTCCGTCCGTTGTGATCGCGAAGCAGCCGAGCTGGACTTTGTTGCGGACGAGCCACGGCGCGACGGCGACGGCAGCGCCGCAGAGCACGAGGGCTGCGACGACTGCGCTCGAACGGGCCCGCGGTAGGCGCCAGACGAGATAGGCCGCGCAGATGACCGGTACGGCTGCGAGTCGGGTGTTGCCGAGCAT
Source organism: Gaiellaceae bacterium (assembly GCA_035257065.1). Classification (GTDB taxonomy): domain Bacteria; phylum Actinomycetota; class Thermoleophilia; order Gaiellales; family Gaiellaceae; genus Palsa-739. Next base: position 1,976 of record DATEXK010000394.1, read on the forward strand.
CGCGAGACCCGTGACGACGCCGAGCAGTGCCGCGAGCCGTCTCGACGGACGATCCGCGACGGCGAGCGTCAACAGCACGAGCGCCGCAGCGCACACCTGGTCGACGATCTCGCGGTTGACGTGGACGTCGTGCCAGATGAGGTATGGGTTCAGCGTCGCGATCGCCGCCGCTGCGATCCCTGCGCGCGCTCCGAGCAGCCTGCGGCCGATCTCGTAGACGAGCAACGCCGTGACGACGGCAAGCACGATTTGCGCCAGCCCGATCGACAGCCAGCTGCGTCCGAAGATCCAATAGACGGGGATCAGGAACCAGCCGTAGAGCGGCTGCGTATAGGCGGAGGGCTCGCCCGGGATGAACCCGAATGTCCCGTGGTGTACGAACGTCAGCGCGAACGTGTCGCTCTTCTCGGTGAACGCAGCGGTGATCGAGTCGCGCTCGTGAAGGAGAACGGCCAGCCTCGGTACCGCGCAGACGGCTGCGAGGGCGGCGTACGCCCGCCGCCTGCTCATGTTGCGACGGTCGCCGGCGACGCGAGCGCCTCCGCGTCGACATACGTCCGCTGCCACAGCTCGAGCATCGTCAGCGTCCACAGGCGGTGGCCGTTGTCCGCTCGCGCGGCGAGGTGGTCGTCGAGCAGGCGCTCGACCGCTCGCGTGTCGAACCAACCGCGCGAGCGCGCCCGCTCGTCGAGCAGCAGCTCGCGTGCGAGCGGCCGGAGCTCCTCGCGGAACCAGCGGGCGAGCGGAACGCCGAAACCCGTCTTGCCACGTGCGGCGACGAGCGCCGGCAAGTCGTCGGCGAATGCGCGCCGGAGCGCGACCTTCCCCTGGCGACCGCGCTGCTTCAGCGCCGGCGGGAGCGAGAGGCCCAGCTCGACGACGCGGTGGTCGAGCAGCGGCGAGCGCAGCTCGAGCGAGTGCGCCATCGACGCGATGTCGGACTTCGGCAGCAGGTCGCCGGGAAGGTAGGTCGTAAGGTCGAGCAGCTGGAGCCCCGTGACTCCGTCTCCCGGCGGAGGGCCGAGCAGGAAGCCCGTCGAGGCGAGAGGCCCGATCTCGACCTTCGCCTCGTCCGTCCAGAGCGCGGCGCGCTCGTCGAGCGAGAAGACCTGCATCAGCTGCCCGTAGCGCTCCGCACGCGGCACCGCCGCCGCGTCGAGGAAGCGCGTGGCCCGGGACAGCGTCGAGCGCCGTTCGCCCCGGCCGGGCAGCCC
>DATEXK010000395.1:0-2033 GCA_035257065.1 Gaiellaceae bacterium
TTCGCTAGCAGCCCTTCGCCCTTCATGACGATCCCCGGCGAGCAGAACCCACACTGCGACGCGCCGGCGACCGCGAAGGCGTCTGCCCACAACGTTCTCGTCTCGACGTCGAGGCCTTCCTGGGTGACGACGTGCTTGCCCTCGATGCGTGCCGCCTTCTGCGCGCAGGAGACGACCGCGCGGCCGTCGATGAGGACGGTGCACGCGCCGCAGGAGCCTTCCGGCGCGCACCCGTCCTTCATCGACCGCAGCTCGAGCTCCTCGCGGAGGAGCTCGAGCAGGCTCTGCCCGTCGCGAATCTCGACGTCGACGGGCCGGCCGTTGAGGGTGAACTGCAATTTGCTCCCAGCTACTCCATCGCACCCAGGACGAGGGAGAGCAGCGCCATCCGCAGGACGACGCCGTTGAACGCCTCCTGCCAGTAGCGCGCGTGACGCGTCTCGTCGACGTCGGTCGGGAGCTCGTCCATGCGCGGGAGGCTGTGCAGGATGATCGATCCCGTCTTCGCCTTCTCGCGCAGGAGCTCGCGGGTGACGCGATAGGACGGCGCCGTGACCGCGACACCGCCGCCGCCGGTGTCGCGCTCGACGCGCGACTGCGTGTAGTCGGCCTGCACGACCGGCTCCATGTAGATCACGTCGCACTCGGCGATCACGTCTTCGGTCGACTCGGCTGCTTCGTAGCGCACGTTGCGCGCGTCGAGCTCGAGCATGAACTCGTCGGTCAGCGCCATCTCGGGCGGGCCGACGACATAGGCCTTCGTGTCGAACTGCGAAAGCGCGTAGAGGATCGAGTGCATCGTCCGCATGCGCATGTCGCCGACGAGCAGGAACGTCTTGCCGTCGATCGACCCGAGCTCCTTCTCGATCGTGTAGAGGTCGGTGAGGACCTGGGTCGGATGCTCGCCCCAGCCGTCGCCGCAGTTGATGATCGGAATCGAAGCCCAGTGTGCGGCCTCGGCCGGCGCACCCTGCTCGAAGTGCCGCATCGCGATCACGTCGGCGTAGAACTCGAGCATGTGGATCGTGTCCTTCATCGACTCCTGGTAGAAGTCGCCGGCACGGGTCATCTTCGAGTCTGCGAACCCGAGCACGTGCCCGCCGAGGCGATGCATTGCGGCCTCGGTCGACATGCGTGTGCGCGTCGACGGCTGGTAGAACGCCGTCAGCAGCGTCTTGTCCTTCAGCAGATCGGTGTTGCGGCGTTTCTTTGCGATCGGTGCGAGCTCGTCGCACGCTTCGAACACACGCTCGAAATCAGCGCGCTCAAAGTCCTTGAGCGACAAGATGTCGCGTCCCAGAAAACTCCTCATGGCTCCTTCTCCTTGCGTGGTTTGCGGATGAGCGATCGACCCCGGTGAAGAGCACGGCGACTCGCTCGTCGTTGCCGACGATTCCCTCGTCGCGCAACACGAGCAGCCCGGCGAGGCCCGAAGACCCGGTCGGGTCGACGGGGATCCCAGTCGACTCGCGGGCGAGTGCATTGGCCGCGCCGAGCAGTTCCTCGCCGGCGACGACCGGCCTGCCGCCGGTGGTGAGCATGGCCTCGATCACGGCGGCCCAGTCGTAGGTCTCGTCGTCGAGGATGCCGTGGGCAACGCTGTGCGGCGTGGTCTCCCACGGCCACATGAACGAGTGGCGATGCGTGCGGGCGTACGTGAGCCCGCCGGGGTTCATGCACACCGCTTCGTACGCGCGCTTGAGCGGCCACGCGCTCTCGGTCTGAACGGTGTCGATACGTGGCCGCAGTCCGATCGCGCCGAGGCGCGATGCTTCCTTCAGTCCCCCCGCGACGGCGCTTGCGAGCGCGCCGCCGCCGACCTGCACGACGATCCGGTCGAGGTCGGCGCCGGAAGCCGCGATCTCCCAGCCGAGGGTGTGCCCGCCTTCGATCGCGAGCCCGTTCAGGTCTCCCTGGCACGTGAAGGGCAGCGCCCCGCCGACGATCGCCTGGCGCAGGCGTGCCACCGTCGGGTCGCCCCGCGAGCCCGCGTGCCGCTCGCAGACCGTGATCCGTGCACCGAGCGAGCCGAG
>DATEXK010000396.1:0-2171 GCA_035257065.1 Gaiellaceae bacterium
CCGGTGCGGTTGTCGCCGTCTGGGTCGGCTCCTCGTGGGCCGGACTGGCGCGGGGGCCGCACGTGATCGTCGCGATCCTCGCGGCGTGTGTTGCGGGAGCGGCGATCGCCACCGTTGCCGGCGTGCTGAAGGCGACCGTCGGCGCGCACGAGGTGATCACGACGATCATGCTCAACTGGATCGCCTACTGGGGCTGCAGCTATCTCGTCGGACGCGGCGGCCCGCTGCAAAACACGGTGGACGTCTCGCTGCCGATCTCGAGCGACGTCGTGAAGAGCGGAACCGTTCCGACCTTCTGGGGCAATCCCGAGCTCCAGGCCCTGCACGTCGGGTTCTTCGTGGCGCTTGCCGCCCTCGTCCTCTTCTGGATCGTTCTCAACCGCACGACACTCGGATACCAGGTTCGCGCCGTCGGTTTCAATTCCGAGGCCGCACGCTACGGCGGTATCTCCGTCGGCCGGAATTACGTCTACGCGATGGCGATCTCCGGAGCATTCGCCGGCCTCGGCGGAGCAGTCGACATCCTCGGCTGGCAATACCGCATCGGCGTCGCCGACGTTCAGGCGTCCACTCTCGGCTTCATCGGCATTGCGGTTGCGCTGCTCGGCCGGAACACCGCCGTCGGGGTCGGCCTCGCCGCCCTTCTCTTCGGCGCGCTGATCAACGGCTCCTCGACTCGGGGCCTCGATCCGACCGTGTTCCCGCCGTCCCTCGCCGGCAACCTCACGCTGATGATCCAGGCGCTCGTCCTGCTCTTCGTGGGCGCCGATGTGCTCGTCCTCGCAGTCTGGAGCTCGCGCAAGAAGCTGCGCTTCCGCCGCGCTGACGGAGCGTCGACGTGAACGTCGTCTCCGTGACGCTCGACCGGCTGCGATTCGGGCCCCGCGACGTCGCGCGGCTCGGGATCGTGTTCGGCATCCTCGCCTTTTTCTTCGCGCTGCCTCCGATCGAGGCCCGCGCCTATGCGGTGCCGTTGCTCGTCGGGCTCCTCGGCGTGGCGTGCGGTATCTGGGCGGTCACGCGCGGTGAAGACCGGATCGCCTGGGGTGCCGTCGGGCTCGGCGCCCTCGGCATCGTGCTTGGGCTACTCGCCACCCGCTCGTCCACGACGCACTTGCACCTCGTCGTGTCCTGGGGCGCGCTCGTCGCTGCCACGCTCGTCTGGGCAACGCCGCTGACGTTCGCCGCGATCGGCGGGATGTTCTCCGAACGAAGCGGCGTCGTGAACATCGGCCTCGAAGGGATGATGCTCGCGGGTGCCTTCTTCGGCGTGCTCGGCGCGGACAAGTTCCACTCTTGGGCCGCGGGCCTCGGCCTCGCCGCCATCGCCGGTGGGTGCTTCGCACTCGTGTACGCGGTCTTCGCAATTCACCTCCGCACCGATCAGATCGTCGGCGGAACGGCCATCAACCTGCTCGCGCTCGGCGCCACCGGCTATTTCTTCATCCAGGTCTACGGCGACCAGGGGTCTCCGGGTAATCTGCCGCGGATCCCGAACGTGAACATTCCCGGCCTCCAGCACGTCACATTCTTCGGCGACGCATTCGGCCAGCTCAACCTGATGATCTGGCTCTCGTTCGTGCTGCTGATCGTCTCCTACGTCGTCATGTTCAAGACGCCGATCGGCCTGCGCATCCGCGCCGTCGGCGAGCATCCCCGCGCGGCGGAGACCGTCGGCATCTCCGTGTATCTCGTCCGCTATGCGTCGGTGACGCTGTCGGGTGTGCTGGCCGCGCTCGGCGGCGCGTATCTCTCCGTCGGCTTCGTCGGGTCCTTCAACGAGAACATGACCGCGGGCCGCGGGTTCATCGCGCTGGCGGCGCTCATCTTCGGCAACTGGCGCCCGTTCGGCGCCTTCGCGGCCGCGCTGCTCTTCGGCGCGTCGACAGCGCTCTCGTTCCGGCTGGCGACGTACTCCGACTCGGCGGCGGTCCTGTTCCAGGCGCTCCCGTATGTCCTCACCCTGATCGCGGTCGCGGGCGTGATCGGACGCCCCGTACCGCCCGCATCTGTTGGCCGGCCCTACCAGAAGCAGTAACCACCGCGCCTCGCTCGCGGTCCTGGTCGGGCTGCTGGCGGTCGCGGCGCTCCCGGTCGGGGTCGTGCTTTCGGCACGTCTCGCCGGCGTCGACCTCCTCGACGCCGCCTGGGCGATTCCGGTAGCCGCGGCC
>DATEXK010000397.1:0-4076 GCA_035257065.1 Gaiellaceae bacterium
GAAGACCGCCGGCATGAGCAACTCGTACGTCTTCGACATCGAGGGCGTCGGTGAGTGGAAGGTCGACGTGGACGACGGCAAGGTCACCGTCACCGAGGGTGGTGGCGACGCCGACGTCGTGATCTCGACGTCTCAGGAGACATTCGAGAAGATCGTCGCCGGCGACGTGAACCCGACGAGCGCCTATATGACCGGGAAGCTGAAGATCAAGGGCGACATGGGCGCGGCCATGAAGCTGCAGAAGCTCTTCTAAGCAGCGCTTCTAGATCGGGGGGTTCAGCTTCGGCGGCAGCTTGCCGATGCCGCTGAGGTGAGAGCGATCCTCGGCTTGCGGCGCCGGACGCCGACCCATCGGTCGGTGCCCCTCAAGACGCTCCGGCGTTATGCAGTGTCGTCGCGTGCGATGCGCAATGTGCCGCTACCGGTCACCGTGCCGACGCTCGCCCGCGCGGCGTCCTAGTCGCCGAACGAGATCTCGGCCGACTCGCAGACGCGGACGTAGCCGATGCGCTCGTAGACCGCGTTCGACGTCGGATTGGCGAGATTGGTGTAGAGGAAGCAGAAGCGCCGCCCCTCGGCGAGGAGCTGTGACGACAGCTCGGCGACGAGCGCGGTTGCATAGCCGCGGCCCCGCTGCCCGGGCGGCGTGTACACAGGGCCGATGCCGATGCCGTTGGGCGTCTCGCTGCCAAAGCCCGAGAGCGAGACGATCTCGCCATGCTCCCACAGCATCAGGCCGGCTCGATCGGCATGCAGCCGGTGCTCGACGATCATGCGGGCGCGGTCCTCGCCTCCGCCAAGCGAGCGGTGGGCTTCGGCCTCGAATGCCTGGAGCCACTCGACGAGCAACTCGGTGTCGTCGGGCGTCTGGATACGCATCCGGCCGGGAGCAGCCGGTACCGGCAGCGCCTGCTCGAGCGCATAGATTCCCTGCGCGACCTTCAACTGCGGTGTGGCGTTCGTGCGTGCCACCCAGGATGCGACGAACTGCTCGACTTCGGGTTGCGCGCCGACGACGCCTGGCACGTCGTCGTCCACGGCATCGGCGAGGACCGCGAGTGCGTCGTCCGAGCGTGGCCTCGCGATCGCGAGGTTGTACGGAGGCGTCCATGACGCGGCGGCGACCGGCTCGTCGCCGTCCAACACGAGCCAGGCGTGGTACTCCGGGTAGACGTCGGGAGACTGCCGTGCCGTGGCGGCGACCCCGAGCATGAGATTGTGGCGTGCCTCGTCGGCGAGCAGCAGTGGGCCTGCAGCTTCGAGGAACGCCGCCGGATCGTCGAACCGTACGGCCTTCATTCCTCGAGCTCCACGAGCAGCGCTCCACCGGCGACGCGGTCGCCCTCGGCGACGTGCACGGCCTTCACCGTCGCGTCGTACGGCGCGACGAGCGGCGTCTCCATCTTCATCGCCTCGAGCACGACGAGCGGTTGGCGCGCGGTGACGTGCACGCCCGGTGTGACGAGCACGCGGATGATCGTGCCGGGCATCGGCGCGGTGAGCGCGGCGTGCTCTGGAGTGGAGCCGGGCTCGCGGGCAGACGTATCGATGTCGGGCGCGGCGTGCGGCGGCGGACCGGGAAGGTTGAGTCGCCAGGAGCCGGCCCACGCCCGCCCTGGTGCGCGTAACGGCAACTCGGAGAGCGGTGGGTTCTCCGTGAGGAATGCCGTCGTCGTCCGGCCCGCACGCACGAGTGGATTCGAGACGAGCCAGCGCAGGAAGGGAAGGTTGGTCGTTACGCCGCCGACGACGGTCTCGCGCAGCGCTGCCGCCAGCCGCTCGAGCGCTTCTTCGCGCGTCGATCCGTGTGCGATGAGCTTCGCGATCAGCGGGTCGTACGAGGTGCCGATCTCGTCGCCTTCCTCCACGCCGGCGTCGATGCGAATGCCTGTTGGAAGTTGCAGCTGCTCGATGCGCCCGGCCTGCGGGAGAAAGGTGCGTGGGTCCTCGGCGTAGAGGCGTACCTCGATCGCATGGCCGTGGAGCTCGACGTGTGTGTCGAGGCGCTCGCCGTCGGCGATGCGCAACTGCTCGCAGACGATGTCGACGCCGGTCACGAGCTCGGTCACCGGATGCTCGACCTGGATGCGTGCGTTCAGCTCGAGAAAGAAGAAGTCGCGTCCGTCGAGCATGAACTCCGCCGTGCCGGCGCTCTCGTAGCCGATCGCGCGCGCGAACGCGACCGCCGCGGCGCTCATGCGCTCGCGCAGCTCCGGATCGAGCGCCGGGGAGGGCGACTCCTCGAGCACCTTCTGGTGCCGCCGCTGAATCGAGCAATCGCGTTCGCCGAGCGCGAGCACCGTTCCGTGCCGGTCGGCGAGCAGCTGGATCTCGACGTGCCTCGGGCGCTCGAGGTACCGCTCGAAGAAGATCGTGTCGTCGCCGAACGCGGCAGCGGCCTCGCGCTTCGCTGCGTCGACGGCGTCATCGAGCTCCGTCGGGTCGCGCACGATGCGCATCCCGCGGCCACCGCCGCCTGCGGCTGCCTTCACGAGCAGCGGATACCCGACTTCGTCCGGCGTCCCTGTCGGCAGCACGGGCACGCCGGCCGCCTGTGCCGTCCGCTTTGCCGCGAGCTTGTCGCCGCCGGCGCGCAGCGCTGCGGGAGGCGGCCCGACCCAGATGAGCCCGGCGCCGAGAACTGCGTCGGCGAGCTCCGTGCTCTCCGAGAGGAAGCCGTAACCCGGATGCACGGCGCCGGCGCCGCTCTCGCGCGCGGCTCGCACGTGCTCTGCCGGATCGAGATACGACGCAATCTCCACGGTGGTGTCCGCAGCTCGGGCGTGAAGCGAGCCGCGGTCGTCCGGCGCAACGACCGCGACCGTCTCGATTCCGAGTGAACGGCAGGCTCGGAAGATCCGCACTGCGATCTCGCCGCGGTTCGCTACCAGCAGGCGCTGCATTCGCCGGGACTGTAGATGCGACGCCGTTAGCATCGGCAGCGTGCAGCACACGAACCTGCAGGATGACGTGACCAGCGGCCCGGTCTGGGGAGCGGAGAGCGAGGATCTGAACGCGACGAAGCTCGTGTGGCCCGCGGGCAAGCAGATTGCGGAGCACATCGCAGACCGCGACGTCGTCTACGTCGTGCTCGGCGGGACGCTGACGCTGACGGTGGGCGATCTGGCGCACGAGCTCTCGGCCGGCGATGTGCTGATCGTCGAGAAGGGCACGCGCCGCGCGCTCGTGGCGGGAAGCGAAGGCGTCGAGTACGTGACGGCCCACCGGCGACGTGGTGGCCTGCAGATTCGCCCGTTGACGCGGTAAGTCCGAAAACGGGTCAACTCCGAGCGGCTCGGCGCCGATCCCGCGTATCGTTTCTGGATGGCACAGCCGAACAGCACCGGGGACAGGAACGCGCTCACCGAGCAGCTCGGCCGGGGGCTCGGCAGCTTCGAGGTCGTCCTGTACGCGTCGGTCGGCCTCCTGCTCGTAGCCGCCGGCATCCTCGTGCTCGCGGGAACCGTGTCGGGTCTCGTCCGCGAGCTCCATCGAGGAACAGGCGCAGTCGACGTCGCGGTGCTCGTGCTCGATCGCGTTCTGCTCGCGCTGATCGTCGGGGAGCTGCTCTACACGCTGCGGTTCGTCGTGCGCACGCACGAGATCGCGGTGGAGCCGTTCTTGTACATCGGGTTGATCGCCGTCGTCCGGCGAATCCTGATCGTCACGGCGCAGCTCGAGCGAGGAGCGCCGGCGGGGCGCGCGCTGACGAACATCCTGCTCGAGTTCGGCATTCTCGGGCTGCTCGTGCCGGCGCTCGCGGGTGCAGTATTCCTCGTCAGTCGCAGCCGCCGCTCGCCGTCGCTATCCGAGTCTGCCGTCACGCCGTAGCGGGCTCTGGGAGTCGTCGCGAGGAGAACCTGAGCCGCTCGCAACGGACTCAGGGGACAGGATGCTGGCGCAGGCGAACGCTTAGGACGATCCCAACCAAAGCAGGAGAATTGCAAAGTCCAACAAGCGCGAGCAGGGCGCGGCCAACGACGGCGAGCACTTGCTTAGTTTGCTAAGCGAAGCAATTTGTGGACTACCTGGTTAAGAGGCTGGGTAGCGTCCACATCTATGGCTCCGGCCGGTTT
>DATEXK010000398.1:0-2489 GCA_035257065.1 Gaiellaceae bacterium
GGTCGCCTACGTGGGCGCCGGCGGGCATCCGGTCGTCTACGACTTCGGGCGGCGCGCGCATCACGTCGTCGCGGGCGATCGGCTGGGGGAGACGACGCGGATCACGTTCGCCCCACATGGCCGTGCGCTCGCGATCGGCTCAGCGGGTCGGCTCTGGATCAGCGGCGTGGGACGGGTGCCCGCGCGCGGCGGCGACTTCAGCCCGGACTCGATCGCCGGCCTCGCGTGGACCGGCGACGAGATCGCCGTGGGGCTCAACGGGCCCTCGAAACGCGCTGCCGTGCAGCTCGTCGGGCTTGCGAAGAACGGTGCGACGGTTCGAGGGAAGCGGCTCGACGTCTCCGGTGAGATCACTGCGCTCGACGCGCGCGGCGGGCGGGTCGTGCTCGCGCTGCGGCGCCACGGTCTGCCGACACGCCTCGTCGCTTCTACCGCGCCTGACCGGCCTGCGCGGACCGTGCTGCTGGACGTCGGCGCCGGGTCGACGGTCGGCGAGCTCGCCGTTCGCTAGGAGCCGCGCGGCTCGTCTACAGTCCAGGGCGTGAGCTCGCTCCGGTCGCTCATGTCCAACGGCTCGATCCTGTCGATCGCAAGCGGTCGGCGATGATCTTCCTGTTCCCACTCCTGCTGATCGTCGCGACGGTCATCGCCCTGCGGAACGCGAAGCGAGGGGCCGGCTTCGGTGGGACTCACTGGCCGTGGTTCGCGGCTTGGTCGGTTGCGGGTGGCCTACTGGCGTTCAGCTTCGTGACCGGCTTGAGCATCGGCCTCTTCGTGCTGCCGCTTGCCGCCGTCGTGCTCGTATGGGTCGCGCGGCGGACGCCGCGTCTGGCTGACGCGCTCGGCTTCGTCGAAGGCGTCGGTGCGCTGTGTGTTCTTGTGGCGTTTCTGAACCGGGCGGGAAACGGCGTCGATCCGATGCCGTGGCTTCTGGCCGGTCTGACCCTCACCGGGCTCGCGTTTGTCGCGTACGTCCTCCTGTGCCACCGCACGGCCGGGAGGTCGGCATGATCACGACAGCCTCGACCAACATCGAGTAGCGGGACTTCGCGCGCGGCGTCGCGCGTACTCCATACATGAACCGCGCAGAGTTCCTGCTCGCCGCCGCCGCGACACCGCTCGCCCTGCGCAAGCCGCCGCCGAGCCTCGCGCTCGTCACCGCCGATACCGAGTCGCGCGTCGCGGTCGTCGATCTCGACCTCGGGATCGTGGACTCGCACATCGCGACCCGGCCGGGGCCGCGCAGCATCGAGCGCGTGGGGGAGAGCGCGGTCGTCGCCCACTCGGTGCTCGGCGAGCTGACGCTGATCGACAACCGCACCTTGCAGATCCGCCACGTGCTCACCGGCCTCGGCGAGCCGCGCTACACCGCGGGCACCGCCGACGGCAGACATGCATTCGTCACGGACTCCGGCCACACGGACCTCGTCACCGTCGACATGCTCCACGGCAGGATCGTCGGCCGGCTGAAGCTGACGCAATGGCCGCGCCACCTTTCGCTCTCGCGCGACGGCCGTACGCTCTGGGTCGGGCTCGGCACGGCGGCGCAAGAGCTCGCCGTCGTCGACGTCTCCAATCCGCTGCGCCCGCAGCTGCGCGGCCACGTGCGCCCGCCGTTCCTCCTCCACGACGTCGCGCTGACGCCCGACGGCCGGCGCGCCTGGGTGACCGCGGGCGAGAGCTCGAGCGTCGCCGTGTTCGACGTGCGCACCGCCCGCGTGCTGCGCATCCTCCCGTCGGACGAAGGCCCGCAGCACGTGACCTTCACCGGCGGCCGCGCCTTCGTGACGAGCGGCGGCGCAGGGACGTTGCGTCTCTACGACGAGTCGAGCATGCAGCTGCTCGGGACCACGCCGCTGCCGGTGGGGTCGTACAACGTGCAGTTCGCCGGCCGTCGTGTGCTGTCTCCTTCTCTGAATGCCGGCACGCTGTGCGTTGTCGATCGCCAAGGCGTCGTGAGCCAGCGCCTGCATATTGCGGCGTCTTCACACGACGCCTGCCTCGCCCGTCCTTAGAGAACCGCCAAGCGTGGTCGCTCCATCGGAGGTTCTAAGCTTCTCCGCGATGAGGATCATCGCGGGCACGAAGAAGGGCCACACGATCCACGCGCCGCGCGGCTTCGACACACGGCCGACGTCGGACCGTGTGCGCGAGAACGTCTTCAACATCCTCGGCCCGCTCGACGGCGCGTCGGTGCTCGACCTCTACGCGGGATCGGGCGCCCTCGGGCTCGAAGCGCTCTCCCGTGGGGCAGGGCGCGCGGTCTTCGTCGAGCTCGACGGTGACGCCGTCCGCGCCATCGAGGGCAACCTCGACAAGCTGCGGCTGAGCGGCACCGTCCTGCGGCGCGATGCCGTCACGGCGCTTGTGCAGGAGGCGGGAGCGGGCAGGAAGTACGATCTCGTCCTCGTCGACCCGCCCTATGACATGTATCTCGATCTCCAACCCCAGCTCGCCCGCTATCTCCCGGCTGTACTCGCCGAGGACGG